>JAADIO010000004.1:0-31265 GCA_013151235.1 Deltaproteobacteria bacterium
ATTCCGTTCGTGTGGTTCGGAAAGTTTAATGGACCGTTCGTGGTGAGCCTGTCGAACCATGAACGGAATCCGGAAAACGACTTTTTACGACACCATCATTTTTGCAGATCCGCATTCTTTTCACAAGAAGATTCCGATGAAAGAGAGAAAAGATCCCTGGTTTCCGAAAAAGGTCATTATCGCGCCCACCGACCCGATCTACAGTGCCGTACGGAGAGCCGGAGAGTCCTCCGGCCGGGACGGGAGGACGGCCCTCTTTCGGTATTGCCTTCTGCCTGCCTGCGGGAAAAAGACGGCTGCGGCCGGACCGGCTCTCGGAGCACCGGCCGCAGCACTACTCATGGAACAGCTTGTTTCGAAAGGAGTCCGGGAGGTTCTGCTTTTCAGTGTCTGCGGCAGTCTTGGCCCGGACCTGGAAATCGGTGACTTTTTTCTTCCCACCGGGGGGATCAGTGAGGAGGGGACATCCCACCTTTACCTGGAAGGCCCTGTTCCCCAACCATCAAAGAAACTCACGGAAAAGATCCGGACCGTCTGCCGGGCCCGGGAGTGGGAACTGAAGGAAGGAACCATCTGGACGACCGATGCCCCGGAACGGGAGACACCGGAGAAAATTGCCCGATACCAAAAGGAAGGCGCATTCGCAGTAGATATGGAATTTACGGCCCTTGCAACAGTTGCTCATTATTACGGGATCGAGTTTGCGGCACTGATGGTCATCTCCGATGAACGCCGGTCGGATGATACCCGGGTCGGGTTCCGAACCGGGAAGTTCCGAAAAAGATTGAGGGAGGGCGCTCTCCTCTCCGTCGAAGCCGTCTCCTCATCGGCCCACCCTTACGCTTGATCCATATCCGGAAGGGGGTTGTCTGATGAAGAAGCGCAAGGTTGCCGAGTTTGACTCTATCTCCGCTGCGCCCTCTTTTCCACCTCGGGAAAGGACCACTATTCATGAAGAATTCTCTTCAGGGCGTTTTTCATCTTCGTCAGGTCCGATGACTTGACGATGTACTCTTCCGAGGCCCAGAGGGAAAAATCCTGTTTGTATTCCTCATAGGCCGAGCAGATGATCACGGGAATATCGCTCTCTTTCCGCTCCTTGATGAGCTTCAGCAGATTCACACCATCCATCCCGGGCATCTTGATATCAAGGATAATGGCATCCGGTTTACGGACGTCAAGCACTTCCAGCGCCTCATACCCGTTGCTCGCCAGAAGGACATCATACCCTTCGTCCGTCAGTTCTTCCTTGTAGAGCGTTCGGATGTTCTCTTCGTCGTCAACAATCAGAATGGTTTTCATTGCTCTCCCCTTTCGCGATAGAATACCTGGCCGAAATCCCTTCCAACATCGTTGGTGGTGGAATCGGACCGACTCATGTGCTCCCCCGTTCCCGGGCTGAGAGCTTCAATGATGGACCTTCCCGCTCCTCGCCCACTTTGGCGGGCAACGTCACCAGAAAGGTCACCCCCACACCCGGATCGTTCTTGACCTGGATATTACCACCATGCATCTCTACCACCCGATGGGTGATCGCAAGTCCGAGACCGGTCCCCGTATGTTTGGTGGTAAAAAAGGGATTGAAGATGTTGGTAATCACATCCTCCGGGATCCCCCCGCCCGTATCCTGCACGGAAATCACGACAGCCCCTTCGGTCTCATCACAGACACATTCGACGGTCAGGGTCCCTCCCTGGCTCATCGCCTGCTGGGCATTGGACAGAAGGTTGATAAAGATCTGTTTGATCTGATTTGCATCGCCATGGACCTTCGGGATATTCTTTCCGATTTTCCTGACCACCCGGATCCCGCAATCAATCAACCCCTCCTCCAGCACCTCCAGCCCATCGGAAAGCACCTCGGCCACATCGCATTCCTGAAAGACCGGTTCCGCCGAACGGGAAAACGCCAGAACCTCCTGCAGCACTTTCTCCAGACGGGCAACCTCCTTGACAATAATACGGGAATAACGTTTCTGAGGATTCTCCGGGTCCAGTTTTCCGTCAAGCCGCCGGGCAAATCCGCCGATGGAAACAAGAGGATTCCGGATCTCGTGGGCAATGCTCGCCGCCATCTCCCCCAAGGCCGCCATTTTTTCAGACTGGATCAGGCGGTCCTGTAATTCCGTAAGGGAACGGTTGGCGTATTCCAGGTCGGAATAGACCCGGGCATTCTCAATGGCAAGCCCCGCCTGATTTGCGAAGAGTTCCAATCGCCTAAGATCCTCATTGGTGATCTCCCGCTTGTTGTACAGGTTATCAACGATGATCACCCCCACGACCCGGTCCTGCGAGATCAGGGGGACGGTGGCAAAGCTCTCAAACCCCATCGTTTCCAAGATTTCCGGATTGGTACGGGGGTCTTCCCATGCATTTTTGATATTGAACCCTTTTCGCTCCAGCACGGTCAGAACCATGATCCCCTGCCCGTATTCAACCGGAACCCGGATGCCTTTGGCCAATTGATCAAAACGGCTTCCCCGCCCTTCGACGGAAAATCCGACGGAGGAGATCCACTCCTTGAAACTCATATTCTTTGCACCGATCTCACTCCAGATCCGGTAGGCATCTTCGCCGCTGTCCGGGCCGACTCCGAGCATCCCCTGGAGGGTATTGGTCTTCTCATTAACCAGCAGAAGAACGGCACGATTGAAATTCAGTCCTCCACCGAACGTGACCGCCTTCAGGATGATCTGCAAAAGTTGATCGAGGTTCATGGTGGTATTCATGGCGTTGCTGATCTCGTAAAGGATGGCAAAATCATTGGCCCGTTTCGTATTCTCCCTCCGGAGGCGTTCCGCCCGCTCAAAGTTTCTGGCATTCTCCACCACCATCGCCCCCTGGTTGGCAACGGCCATGAGCAGATGGAGATCATCCTGATGGAAGGGGACGAACGTCCCGGCGGCATCGGTCTTCTCATGGAGCGACAGGGTCCCGATCACCCGCTCTTTGACGATCAGGGGAACGCAGAGGATGGAAGCAAAAAGCCGCTCGCTGGGAAGGAGATTCATCTCGCTCCGGTCCGGATCATTGATCATGCAGGGACTCCCGTCCCGGGCCACACAACCGGTCACCCCCTCTCCCAGGGGAACCATGGTACGGGAGATCAGATCGGGATCCGGATAGAGGCCGTACATCGATTTCACCTTAAGCATCCGATCCTCGTCGTCAAGGAGGTGAAGAATCGCTCCGCCGGCACCGATCAGTTCGCTGCTCTTCCGGGTCATGAGGCCAATCAGTTCCTGGAATTCCAGAGTCGAGGTCAGGGCACGACCGAGATCGTAGAGAGCAACCAGTTCCTCGTACTGCTTGGAGACATCCAGGTAGAGCTGGGCATTCCGGACACTGCCGCTAATCCCGTCGGCAATGGAAAAGAGCAGGTGAATCTCATTTTCCGTAAAGGCCCTCGCCTCAATGGTCCAGACATCAATTACACCGAGGCACTTTCCCAAATAGAGGATCGGGGCGGAAATCATGGAGCAATACTTCTCTTCCCCGCAGCCGGGAAAGTCCCGGCGCCGATCGTCCTGACGAATGTCCCGGATGGCCACCGGCGATTTTTCCGCAGCAACCCAGCCGGTGATCCCTTCGCCGACATTCAGGGAGATCTCATTGATGCTCTCCGGATTGAGCCCAACGGCCGCCTTCATCGTCAGGCATGCGCGATTCCGGCGCATCAAATAGATGGCGCAGGCATCAAAGTGCATCTTCTCCACGATCTCTTCCACGACCTGGTTCAGCCGCTCATGAAGATCAAGAGTGGAATTACTGATCTTCAGAATGTCCCGGAGAAGTTCAAATTCAATGATGCTTTTGTCCATCGCCCCTACCTGCCCTGTAGTACATTGGAATCCTCACGATCCCGACCGGAAGGATTCGAAAGATCTTTCAGCAGTTCCTCGTACAACCCTACGTACTCCCGTGCCGACCGTTCCCAGGAAAAATCACAGGCCATGGCATTGGCCCGTAGCCGTTTCCATGCCGCCGGGATTCTGTATACCGCCAGCGCTTCCTGCAAGGTTTTCAGGAGCGCAGCGGATGAGTAATCGGAAAACTTGAACCCGTTTCCGAACCCCGTTCCTGTATCAAAGGAAAGAATTGTGTCATCCAGGCCTCCCGTGGCACGGACGATCGGAACCGTGCCGTATTTGAGACTATACATCTGGTTTAACCCGCAAGGTTCATAACGGGAAGGCATCAGGAAAAAGTCCGCTCCGGCTTCAATGAGATGGGCCAGGGAATCGTTATATCCAACGCGCAGACCAAATCGGTCGGGAAAGGCATCGACCAGCGCCGCGAGACCTTTGCGATATCGTTCCTCTCCATCGCCCAACACCACCAATGAAAGATCCATGATGGAAAGTTTCTCGGCACTTTCGACGATCAGATCGAATCCTTTCTGGTCGGTCAGGCGGGAGACACACCCGATGAGGGGACGGGATTGCGGTCCCTTGAGCCCAAACTCCTTCTTCAGCGCACGTTTGCAGACCGCCTTTCCATCCAGGGCGTCCGGAGAATACCGGGCGGGAATCAGGGGGTCCGTTTTCGGATCCCAGCAGGAATAATCAACCCCGTTGATGATCCCCACGAGGTCCCGGGAGCGTTCCTGCAACACACCCTCCAAGCCGGATCCATATTCCGGTGTCCGGATCTCTTCGGCATAACGCCGGCTGACCGTGGTGATCCGGTCCGCAGCGATGAGCCCGGCCTTGAGAAAATTGATCTTCCCGTAGAACTCGATTCCCCGGGGCGTAAACAGATCCCAGCCCAGCCCGGTGAGGGGCATTTCCCCGCGTGCAAAGAGGCCCTGATAACCGAGATTGTGAATGGTAAAGACAGAGGCAATCTCATGAGAGAAGGCGGGCCCCCGGCCGGTCTTCAGATAGAGAGCGGCCAATGCGGTCTGCCAGTCGTTCAGGTGGAGAATGTCCGGTACGAAATCGAGAGTTTTGACGGCCTCCAGGACGGCCCGGGAAAAGAAGATGAAACGGGAGGCATTATCCGGATAGTCCCCTCTGCCCGAACCGTAGAGACCTTCCCGGTCGAAGTAGGGATCATAGCCCACGAGATAGACCGGGACCCCTGACGGGAGTTCGGCAAGGGCCAAAGAGCCGGGGTGGATCTCATCCCCGACCCGGATCGCAACCTTCTTCCCCATTTCCTTTATCGGGATGCCGGCTTTCCCGACCGAGCGGTACCGGGGCATGATGACGCGGACATCATGTCCCAAGGCCTTCAGTGCCGAGGGGAGGCTTGCCGCCACATCGGCCAGGCCCCCGGTCTTGGCGAAAGGAACGACCTCGGAGGCTGCAAAGAGTATCTTCATCTTTTCCTCCGCCCGGGGGGAGATCCCCCCCCAGGGCCGGCTCAGGCCCCGTCTGCCCCGCCTGTTCAGATGATCAGACGCGGGCTTCCCGAAGGAACTCCGCCGCCTCCTCCGGAGGAGTCGGGTTGATATAAAATCCCGACCCCCATTCAAAGCCGGCAACCTTCGTCAGTTTCGGCATAATCTCAATGTGCCAGTGGTAATGGTCATTGATCTCTTCTCCAATGGGAGAAGTATGGAGAATGTAGTTGTAGGGGGGCACGTTCAGGATCTTGTCGATCCGCTTCAGGGTATCCTGCAGGATCCAGGCCAGGGGAGGGATCTCATCCCGTTCCATAATCTCGTAAGAGGAGGCATGATGTTTCGGTAGGATCCAGGTCTCAAAGGGGAACCGCGGGGTAAAAGGCTCGATGGCCAGATAATGCTCGTTTTCCGAAACGACCCGGGTCCGGGTTTCCAATTCCTGATGCACGATGTCGCAATAGACACACCGCTCCTTGTACTTGTAGTGGACCTGGGCGCCTTTGATCTCCTCGGCAACCCGTTTCGGAACGATCGGAAGGGCAATCAACTGGGAATGGGAATGTTCCAGGGAGGCGCCGGCTGAAACCCCTTCATTCTTGAAAACCAGAATATACTTGAAACGGGAATCCCGTTTCAGATCGACGATCCGTTCCCGGTAGGCCCAGAGCATGTCTTCCACCTTTTCCACAGGAAGAGTACTTAAGGTCTTTTCGTGACGGGGGGTCTCAATGATGACTTCGTGGGCCCCCACGCCGTTCATCGTATCGTAAATCCCGTCTCCCCGTTTCTCTAACTCCCCTTCAATCTGCAGGGCGGGAAATTTATTGGCTACGACACGCAAACTCCAACCCTCTCCGTTCGGAGCGGAATCGTTTTTACGAAAGGCCAGGATTTCCGGCGGCGTTACTTTCTCGTTCCCGAAACAGAAGGGGCAGAATCCCCCGCTACTCTTGTGGAGGGTCTCTCCGAAATCGGTCGGCCGTTTTCCCCGGGCTGTGGAGATGATCACCCACCGCCCAATGATCGGGTCTTTCCGCAATTCAGGCATACGCTCTCCTATGATTCAGAACCGCAAAAAACGTCTATTTTGAAACAACTTAGAACCCTCGGAAACATTTAAAAAATATACCACCTCCGTCAAAAAGAAGCAACACAAAACTTTGAATTTTCTTCGCTTTCTCCTTGACAGCAGCGGACGGAACGTTGAAAATATCCTTGAGTTTTTTTCGACCGGTATCACATTCCACCCCCCGGGGAGGGAAGGATGAGGAGAAACCCTATCAGACGGAAAGGCCTGCCGACCCGCACCGGCCGGACACTGGAGAAACTCCTGAAGGATCTCGGCGTCGATTTCATCCTGAAGCGGCACCATCTCTGGACCTGCTGGGAAAAGGTGGTGGGAGAGAAGATCGCCGCCCACACGCATCCCGACTTCATCTCCGGGAAAAGTCTTTTTATGATTGTAGATCATCCAACCTGGATGCACCAGCTCAACTTTCTCAAGGAGCAGCTCCTTTCCAACATCAACCGGGAACTGCGGACACAGCCGATCACGGAGATCCGGTTCCGCCTCGGCATTCTTCCGGTCCGGACGCAGCCCCCACCGCAAAAAGAACCCGAACATTGCCCCATCAGTCCCGAGACCTACCGGGAGGTGGAAACTTCCCTACAGAAAATAGACTCCCCTGAGTTGCGTGAGACGGTTCGCCGCGTCATGCTGCAAGACCTTGCCCTGAAAGGAAAAGGGGAACGTTGAAACCTCCTCTCCGGGAAGTACTTTATTGCAATCTCACGTTGTTCCATTAACGGAAGCAGATGTTCTTCCTGAGGCATTGAGATCATTTTATGAAAAAGAGATCTGAAGACCATGGAAAAAACCGGCGGCAACCGGAGGCGAAAGGGACCGCCCTCGTCAAGAGCGACGCCCTGCACCGCTACATGGCTGAAATTCGCCGGTATCCTCTCCTCTCCCGTGAAGAAGAGTACCGGCTCGCCGTCCGCTATTATGAAACGGGGGATCCTGATGCCGCCCAGCAACTCGTCCTCGGGAATCTGCGTCTGGTCATCAAAATCGCCTTCGATTTCGTCCGGCTCTACCAGAACACCCTTGACCTGGTTCAGGAGGGAAATATCGGACTGCTGCAGGCCGTCAAAAAGTACAACCCCTTCAAGGGGGTCAAGCTCTCCACCTATGCCGCCTGGTGGATTCGGGCCTATATTCTGAAGTTTATCATGAACAACTACCGCATCTACAAGATCGGAACGACGGAAGCACAAAAGAAACTTTTCTACAAACTGAATCAGGAGATGGAGAAACTGGACGCCCTCGGTGAAATACCCAGTCCCAAGCTGCTGGCCCGCCACTTCGATGTCCGGGAATCGGATGTGGTCGAGATGCAACAGATCCTGAAAGAAGACGATCTCTCCCTTGATGCACCGATTCAGGATGATTCCCAGACACCCCTGATGCATTTTTTCTCGTCCGGGGAACGTCCTGTGGATGAACGACTGGCCGAGGAGGAACTGATGGAGGCCTTTCGGGAGAAACTCCGGGAGTTCTCAGGAACGCTTTCGGAGAAGGAGGAAGCCATCCTTCAGCAGCGCCTCCTGTCCGATCCCCCGGCAACACTTCAGGTAATCGGAGACGCTCACCGGATCAGTCGGGAGCGGGTACGGCAGATTGAAAAACGGGTCATGAAAAAACTGAAAGAGTATCTTGCGCAATTCAAGGAATTCGACGGTATCGAAATTGATCGCTCCTCTTGACATCCCCTTGTTCACGATTATCTTTTCCTTAACAAGAAGATTCAATGAGTCGGCCGCTCATGAAGGTGACTTCAATAACCCTTGAAAAGGAGGGAAGGCCATGTCCATTTTAACTGCATACGATCCGCTTGTCACGTTTAACACACTCAATGAATGGTTCAATGGAGAACTTCAGGACGATCCAACGGCCCGGGTAGAGAGGAATTGGTATCCTGCCGTCGATATCCTGGAAAATGAAGATGCCTTTCTTATCAAAATTGAACTCCCCGAAGTCGATGAGAAGGCCATCGACATGAAGATCGACCATCAGGTTCTCTCGATCCGGGGTGAACGAAAGATGGAGGAAGAGGGCGAAAAACTGAAGATCCGACGCCGGGAACGGAGTCATGGATCCTTCGAGCGGGCCTTCCGGCTTCCCGATACCGTGGATTGCGAAAAGGTACACGCTGCGATGAAGCAGGGAGTACTCACGATCACCCTTCCCAAGAAGGAAGAGACCAAGCCGAGAACCGTCAAAGTGGAAATCAAATAGGAATCACAACCCCCGCCTGATTTCCTCCTCCGGGGAGGCGGAACAATCCGCCTCCCTTTTTTATTCTCTTGCTGATTGCCGCCAGACATGAACCTCTCGGGCGATCTCCCGATCAAGGGCAAGCGTGGTCTCTTCAAAAAGGATCACCAGGGCCGGCTGCCGCTGATGGACCTTGATCGTCGTTCCGGGAAAGAGCCCCATGGAGGTCAATTGATCGAGACGTTCATGGTCCCCCGTGGAGATATAGGCGATCTTTCCTTCGGCACCGGTCGCCAGTTCATCGAGCGGTGCAATGAGACTCTTGAGTCTTGTCCGTTTCTCTGAGCAGCAGGCACCGGGTGGAATGGGCCGGCCATGGGGACAGGCTGTGGGGTGCCCCAGGAGGGTACAGATGCTGTCCGTCAGTTCCTCCGTCAGAACATGCTCCAGGTCACAGGCCGACTCCTCAAAAAGATCGGCATTCTTTACGACCAGCACATCGGAAATCAACCTTTCCGCAAGTCGATGTCGCCGGATAATCCGCTCGGCCAGAACCTTGCCCTCCGCCGTGGAACGAACACGCCCCCCTCCGTCAACGTCAATCAGTTTTTCCCGGCAGAGAAAATCGATCTGGTCCGACGACAGAGGATGGTGTAGGTGCTCCGCCTGCAGATCCTCACGGCGAACCTCCCCTTTTTCCTCCAGTGTTCCGACCAGTTCCATCGCCTCTTCCCGATCGATACGTTCCATGACCGTCTCCTTGAAATCAATGTCGGTTCAGCAATCCATCCGTTCCCGGATCCCCTGCTCCTGCCTTTCCATCAAAATACCGGGAAGATGTGCAACAAAAAATTCAGAATCCCGCCCACCAGCACGGCATAAAACATAATAAAGGTCACCATATAGAAGGCGATCTTTTTCCCATGTTCCTTGATCATCACAAAGTAATTTGCCAGACAGGGAACAAAGAGAACCATCACCGTCGTACTGACCGTGAGCTGAATCAGGTCAAGACCTCCATGCTGGGCCAGGCGAAAAAGACCGGCGGCGCCGTAGTCCCGCCGGAGAAACCCGAGGATGAAGGCCTGCGCAGTCTCACCGGGCAGCCCGAGTATTCCGGTCAGGACCGGTTCAATGCTTCGCTGAATCCAGGCAAGGAGATACAGCCGGTCAAGAAGGAAAAGGATAAAGGTCCCGAGCATGAAGAGGGGAACGGCCTCTTTCAGGAACCACTTGACCCGGTAAAAGGTCTTGATCAGGATGTTGGAAAGCTTGGGGATCCGGAGTGGGGGGATCTCAATCAGAAAATCGGAACTCTTCCCCGGCAGAACCTTCGCTGCCAGCCAACCGACAATCATCAACTGCATCAGGACCGTCACCCCCACGATTCCCAGCGCCTTCATGGAAATCCCGCCGATCAGCCCCATGATCACACCTAATTGTGCGGAGCAGGGTACCCCGAGGGCCAGCAGGAGTGTCGCAATGATCCGTTCTTTTTTTGTGTTCAGGATCCGCGTCGTCAAGGTCGCCATGGTGTCACACCCGAGGCCGAGGACCATGGGGAGTACGGCCCGGCCGTTGAGCCCGATCTTTTTGAAGATCTTGTTGCTCATGACCGTCAGCCGGGGAAGATAACCGGAGTCCTCGAGCAATCCGAAAAAAATAAAAAAGAAACTGACCACCGGAAGAACGATCGCCACGGAATAGGTGAGTCCCACGGAAAGGACCCCGTATTCCCCGACCAGCATGTCATGGACCAGGGAAAAGGGGAGGAGGGTATCAATGATCCGGGTCAGGAAAGGGGTAATATAGACCCCGAAGACCACCCGCTCAAGATAGTCCACACAGACACCCGCCCCGAATCGGCCCACGAAGAGATACATGATGAACAACAGCACCATCAGGATAGGAACGCCGAAGAGAGGGTGCATGGCCCAGCTCCCCCATTGCTCCCGATACCTTGAGGTCCGTCTTTTCTCCTGGCGTACAACCTCCCGGAAGACCTGGTCCACCCAGGCCTGCCGCTGTTTGAGGATCACATACCCCAGGGGCTCACCGAACTCCTTCCGGGCCCGTTCCACGACGGCATCAACCTTCTCTCTCTCCACCCCCCCGGGGATACCCTCTAACAGACCCGCAAGCTTCCTGTCGCCGGCCAGCAGGGTGAGGGCAATAAATCGCCGGGAGAGCCCCGTTTCCGGCAGAAGGGGCGTCATGAGATCAATCGCCTTTTCGATCGCCGGGTGAAAAGAAAACTTCTCTTTCTGTGCCGAAAAGGCGGCAAAAGATTTCCGGATCCGGCGAAGACCCCGACGCTCCGTGGCAACCGTGGGGATGACCTCGACCCCCAACCGTTTCGAAAGTCTGTCCGTATCAACCGCAATTCCCCGCTCCTCGGCCTCGTCGAACATATTCAGGGCCAGGACCATGGGGAGCCCCATATCGGCAAGCTGCGAATAGATCAGGAGAGCTCGCTTCAGATTCTTGGCATCGGCGACCTGCAGGATCCCTGCATGATCGGAGCGGAGCAGGATATTCCGGGTGACCTCCTCATCCTCGGATTTTGGGATCAGGCTGTTCACACCGGGGCTGTCGATGATACGCAATGATGACTGTTCGCCGCCGGAACCCTGGATAATCCCCTCGGTGACCTCCACGGAGGTCCCGGGATAATTGGAGACCGTTACATACCGTCCGGTCAGGAGCCCGAAGATGACGCTTTTCCCGACATTGGGATTTCCCACCAGGATCACCGAACGGGGAGCGTATTCTCTCTTTTTCAACTTATTACCCATCCTCTGTTTCCGGTTTTTTCCGCAAAATACCCGCAAAGACTCGGAACATACTATTACAATCCCGTCTCGAAAACAAACGGTTTTCCCTTGAATTTCTCCCCGCCCTTGCCTATGATGAGGTTCAGCATAAACTCAGACAGCCTTTTTGCGAGAGCGAATTCATGAGATGTCTCCGTGTGGGAATGGCCCAGATCAACCCGGTGGTCGGCGATCTGACGGGCAACCGGAAGAAGATCCTCCATATGCTTAAAAAAGCACGGACCGAAGGAATTCAGCTTCTCGCTTTCCCGGAACTGGCCGTCACCGGCTATCCCCCCAAAGACCTGCTCCTCAAACCGAAATTTATCCGGAAAAACATCGACATCATCCATTCAATCCTCCCGGAGACGAAAGGAATCTGCGTCATCATCGGTTACGTCGACCTGGCCGAGGACCTCTACAATGCGGCGGCAATCCTTCACGACGGTCAGTGGATCGGGACACAGCACAAGATCTGCCTGCCCAATTATGACGTCTTCGATGAGAATCGTTATTTCCAGGCGGGGACGATAAGCACCCTCTATGATCTCGACTGCACTCTCTTCGGTGTCAACATTTGCGAAGATATCTGGTTTCCCGGCGGCCCCACCATGGAGATGGCGAAAAGCGGGGCTGAAATCATTATCAACATCTCGGCCTCCCCCTTTCATGCCGGGAAAGGGGGGATGCGGAAACAGATGATCTCGACCCGGGCCAAGGACAACCTGGTCTTCATCCTCTTCGATAATCTGACCGGCGGTCAGGACGATCTGGTTTTCGATGGACGAAGCATGATCGCGAACCCGGAAGGGAGAATCATCACCACAGGCCCATCCTTTGCCGAAGGCCTGGTCGCCGCCGATCTGAACCTCTCCGAAGTGCGGCAGCACCGCCTGAAGAGCCCCCGCAACCGACGGAGTGTCCGCGAAGCCGGTATGACGGGGAATCTCCTTCCGGTCATTGTCTCCGAGGGAAAGACTGCAAAAACCCGGAAGAAAGACTGCCGCCGGAAATCCGATGTCCGGGCGAATCCCTTCCTGATGCAGCCGTCCGAAGAGATCTACAACCCCTACGAGGAGGTCTATGCGGCACTGAGACTCGGCCTGAACGATTATGTCCGGAAAAATAACTTCAAAAAGGTCATCATCGGCATCTCCGGGGGGATCGATTCCGCCCTGACGGCCGCCCTCGCCGTCGATGCCCTGGGCGCTTCCAATGTGGTCGGCGTCGCCATGCCGAGCGGAATCTCCTCGCCGGAAAGTCTTGACGATGCACGGACGCTTGCAGAGAATCTTCATTTCCCTCTGAAAGTAATCCCCATCGAAGAAATCTTCGAGACCTTCCTGGCTCACCTTGCAGACTCCTTTCGAGGGACAAAGAAGGACACCACGGAAGAGAACATCCAGGCCCGGATCCGGGGGGTACTGCTCATGGCACTCTCCAACAAATTCGGTTACCTCGTGCTGAGTACGGGGAACAAATCGGAAGTCGCCGTCGGGTACGCCACTTTGTACGGAGACATGGCCGGCGGGCTGGCCGTCCTTTCGGACGTTCCCAAGACACTGGTTTACAAACTTGCCGACTACCGGAACGGTTTGGGGAAATCCCCGGTCATCCCCCGCCGGATCCTTACCAAACCTCCCTCCGCCGAACTGGCGCCGGGGCAGAAGGATTCAGACACACTCCCGGAATACGACATTCTGGACGGCATTCTCCATGCCTATATTGAACGGGACGAAAGCGCTGAAGAAATTACGGCCCGCGGCTACGACAAAACCACCGTCCACGACGTCATTCGGAGGGTCGACCGGAACGAATACAAACGGCAGCAGGCGGCGCCGGGGATCCGCATAACTCCCCGGGCCTTCGGGTCCGGACGGAGACTTCCGATTACCAATAAATACAGAGGGTGAAAAGATCGGGGTTCAAGGATTCTGTTCTATTATCAAACATTCTTCAACACACTGAAGCCTTCCCTCCGCTCCCTGAATCCTCTGCTCCCGGGTTATGTATGTTATGAGCAGCCGAAAAACCATTACCATTATCGGGGCCGGTCCTTCCGGACTCTGTGCCGCGATCAACCTGGCGAAAGCGGGATACGGCGTCACCGTCTACGAAAGAAATCCTGATGTCGGGGTACGTTTCCACGGGGATTTTCAGGGAATCGAAAACTGGAGCAGCACCACCGATTTCATGACCCAGCTGGAAGAGATGTCGATCCGTCCGGATTTTCTCTGTCACCCCTATTCTACAGGCCGATTTTACAGGAAGGGAAACCACGGGGGAGTCGTCAAAGCGGACCGGCCTCTCTTTTACCTGACCCTGCGCGGAAAGGAAGAAAATTCCCTGGACTGCTCCCTGCGCCGGCAGGCGGAGGAGGCCGGGATAGAGATCCACTTCAACCGGCCGGGAAGGTCGTCGGAAGGAGAGATTGTCGCGACCGGTCCCACCCGTCCCAATGTCCTGGCCAGCGGCGTCACCTTCCGCACCGATTCGCCCGATGCCGTCATGGCCATCCTGAATGATGAAATCGCTCCCGGGGGATATGCCTACCTGCTCGTCCGGAAGGAACGGGGGACCCTGGCCAGCGTCTACTACCGGGATTTCAGGAAGGGAGCCGACTTTCTCGACGGGAGTATCCGCTACTTTCAGAAGCAGTTCCCCTTTGCGATGGAAGAGGCCCGGCACTTCACAGGATACGGAAGCTTTACCCCCGCGGTAACCGCCGTCCACCGTGGTCGGCTCTACGTCGGGGAAGCGGCAGGGTTTCAGGACTTTCTTTTCGGCTTCGGTATCCGATACGCCCTGACCTCGGGCTACCTCGCCGCACGCAGCATTATCGAGGAGATCGACTATGATACCCTCTGGCAGGAGACGCTTGGAAAACGACTGGCGACCTCCCTGTCTAACCGCTATCTCTACCAGACTTTCGGCTCCCTGGCGCACCGGTTAATCATCCGGCAGACCACCCGGGGGAATCCCTGGCGGTTCATGCACCGTTTCTACAATTCCTCCCTGTCCCGGAAGCTGGCCGCCCGTCCCGCAGCCCGCTGGTTTGCCGGTACGAAGGGAGGAAAAACGTTGTCTTACAAGGAGAAATCGGGTTAGTCTGAAGAAGAGGAAATCATGACCGGCAAACATTCTTGCACGTAAGGAGGCTTTATGAAAAAAACCAACATCTTTTTCCTGATCATCTTCGTATACCTGCTGAGCCGTACCCTGCCGGCCTGTGCCGAATGGAATTATACCTTCATCCCCACGGCCTCCCTCAACCTGGAATACGATTCCAATATCTTCTTTACGCAACGGGATAAAAAAAATGATTTTAATTACCAGGGGGAGGTCACCCTTCCGTTTCACGCGGTTTCTCCGAAGACCGACCTGAGCCTGTCGTACCGCTCCAGCCGTTTTCAGTACAAATCCGAAACGCAGGCAAATTACGGGAATCATTTTATTGCCTTCGGAGCGACCCACACATTCAGTCCCCGGTTCTCCGTCTCCCTGAAGGACAATTATTCCATTACCAAGGATTCGGACCGGGTCTTCCGATCCGGTTCGATTGCAGGGGAAACGGGGATTATCGCCGAACGTTCAAAACGGAAATCGAATTCCGTCACCGGGGGGGTTCACTACTCCCTCACCAAACGTTCTTCCCTCAGCCTCAGCGGGACAAACACTTTCTATCGCTATTCAAACGATTTACAATATGATTCCAAAACCAACGGCGGGAGTATTACCTACAATTATGTTTTCACCCCGAAGAACCGTTTTTTTACAACCGTCACCTATTTTGACAGCGACTACTCCAGAGATTCCCGTCAACTTTCGGAAAATGCCGTTTATGCCGGGATTTCCCCCTTTCTCGAAGAACTCCTTTTCAATTCCGAATTCGACCGTGCCCGGAATACCTCGGCCTATGTCGGCATCACCCATCATTTCTCCCCCACCCTGGAGACCACCCTGTATGCCGGGGCAAGAAAAACGAAGAACACCACGCTCAACCTGCATCTGCAGAAGAGTTTGGGCAATGTTACAATCAGGAATGCCGCCCCGAATACATTCGTTCAGTATGCCGTTACTGATCCCGTCACAGGTGCAACCAACACATATCACCAGCCTTCGGACGCAAAGGGGAACCTCACAATTCCCAATGCCGAGATCACGGCCACGAACGCTTCGGACAGAACCTCCGGGATGGTTTACAATCTCAGCATCACCAAGACCTTCATCTTGTCTACGCTGACCCTCGCTTTTGATCAGGACGTCACCTCGCGGACCACCTACGGCGGGACCTCGGTACGTCAGGGATACAATGTCTCCTACACCTACCGTTTCTCCGACCGCCTCAGCGCCTACGTCAACGGACGTTTTGATAAAAACACCCAGGAGTCAGACGTCAGGAACGATCAGTATAAGACCTATCGTCTTGGGATCGGCGGCAACTTTGCCGTCACCCGGAATTTTTCCACCCGTTTCTCCTGGAACCATACGAAGCAGAAACGGGATCTCCAGGGAACCAAGAGTATTGACAAAACCGGCCGGGACGTTCTGCTCCTCTCCTTCACCTATGCATGGCCGTTGGTCCATTAAGCGGAGGGGGCTCGGCCCATGGATGAAAGCCATCCCCTGTACTACCTTTTGTTGATCGGGGTCCTGTTGCTTCTCTCCGCCTTCTTTTCCGGCTCCGAGACGGCCCTTATGTCTTTCCGGAAAATGCGCTTGAAGCACCTGGTACGGGAAGGCAACAAAAAAGCGGCCCTCGTGGAACAACTCCTCAAGGATACGGACCGCCTGCTGGGAACCCTCCTGGTGGGAAACAATCTGGTAAATGTCGCCGCTTCGGTCCTGACGGGGGCACTCACCGCCCAGGTCCTCGAACCCCGCTTCGGCAAAGAGACGGCCCTGTTCTCCGCGACGGTGATCATGACCTTTCTCCTCCTCATTTTTGCAGAGATCACTCCCAAGACTTACGCCGCCCATCATTCCGAAAGGGTCTCCTTCGGAGCAGCCCGCCCCATCCGGTTTCTTGAATGGCTGTTGGCCCCTCTTGTTTCCCTGGTGACCCGTATCTCGAAATTCCTTCTGCACGCAATCTTCCGGTCCCAGCCGATGAAGGTCCGCATTTCTCCCGAGGAGATCCGCTCGATCATCGCCTACGGAGCCGAAGAAGGGGTCCTGGCAAAGGAAAAAGGCGAGATGCTCCACGGCATCTTCGATATCAGCAAGACGATTGTCCGAGAAGTCATGGTCCCCCGGCCCGACATCATCGCCATCGATATTGAGGAATCGATCGGGGAGATCCTGCAAAAGGTTGTACAATACGGGCACTCCCGCTATCCCGTTTATCAGGATCAGATCGACAAGATCATCGGATTTCTCTTCGTCAAAGACCTGCTCCCCTTCTGGTCCAAACCGGAAGCGTTGCAGCTTCACACGATCCTCCGGCCCCCCTCCTTTGTGCCGGAGACCAAACGGGTGGATCAACTCATCGAAGAGTTTCGCAAGGAAAAACGACAGATCAGCATCGTCGCCGATGAGTACGGCAGTGTCGCGGGCCTCGTCTCCATGGAAGATCTTTTAGAAGAGATTACCGGCGAGATCCAGGATGAATATGATTTGGAGCAGTCAAAGTTTGAACGCCTTTCGAACGGTTCCTGGCTCCTCGACGGCAGCCTCCCCCTGGACGAGGTTTACGAAATCACGAATATCAAACTTCCGGAAGGAGAATACGAGACCATCGCCGGATTTCTCCTCGACATCTTCGGGAAGATCCCGCGGGAAGGAGAGGAAATCTCCTACCGGGAATACCTGATTTCGGCATACAAGATGTCCCGACACCGGATTGTAAAGATCAAGTTCAAGCCGATTGACTAAAAGGGTCCGCCTTGCGGAAAGGTCTTTTCATCTTTTTGTGTTTGCTTCTGCTCCCGATCCGGGCATTCGGTCTGACGGCTGCATCGTCCCGTCCCGAAGATCCACGCATCCTCTTAAACGGAGAGTATTATGATGCCCTTCAGGAAGCCCTCGGACAGGCCCGCCGGGAAATCGTCCTCTCTTTTTTTCTCTTCAAGATTTCCGGCCACGGGAAAAATCGTACGGCACGGATTGAAAAATCCCTGAAAGCGGCCGTCCGGCGGGGTGTCCGTGTCGTCGTTCTCCTGGAAAGGTCGAAATATCGCGACATCACCGACACGAATGAAAAAACCGCCGGGCAACTGAAACGCGGCGGAATCACCGTTTTCTTCGACTCTCCGAAACAGATCACGCACACCAAGGTCGCAATCATCGACCGAACCATCCTTTTTCTCGGCAGCCACAACCTGACGGAGAGCGCACTTCGATTTAACAATGAAGTCTCGATCCGGCTCCACTCACGAAAAGCGGCCCACCGCCTCCTGCAGTACCTCGACCGGATCCATCCGGGCATTCTGGCGCCTCTCCGGAAACCATCCCGGGAATCCCCTTATGAAACTCCCGGACGAAATTCATCTTTACAGGGTTTCGGTTGTCGGATAAAATAATATTAAAACTCTTGTAAACACAGAAAAAATATCCGCCTATGATTCATGACATTCGACTCCACGGCGTTCTGTCCGACGAAATCGAGTATTTCACGACCATCGCCGGAGACGATATCAGCCATCGATATTTCTTTGAGGAGAACACGGATCCGGACTCGGGGCCTTCCATCCGGTTCTTCTCCCACGGGAATGAACTGATTCTGACCCGCCGGGGGATCCGGCACCAAGGAAACGGCGGCAGTTTCTGCGAATATATGTTCGGCGGGGACCAGCCCAAAGAAGACTTGATGCGCAAAGAGGTCTTAAACCGTCTTCTCATGTACGGCGCCGTCACCTCCGACAACGGTGGCGGCATCCGGTTCCTTCCCAAACATCACGGCTTTGACGATTACCGGAAAATATTCTTTGAAGGAAATGCGATCTCCAACTATTTCTTTTTTGTCTTCTTCCAGGACATCCATGATTTCCGGGAACAGCAGGAGACGATCCTGCGAACGATCGGGAAACGGTTGAAACGGTCTCCCTTCGTACGGCGGGGCGATGATTTAAACCTGATCCACGAACTCCTCGCCGAGATGAATCATCCACGGTCTCTGTTCTTTCTCATCCGGGTTCTGAATAAATATCATCAGGCCTTTTACGAACTCTACAGCGAACTCTATCTGAAGAATAAGTCGATCAGCGATGGCGACGCAGAACGACTGCAAGCCCTCGCCACCCATTACCGGATCAATCAGTTTGATCAGGAACGGATGAAAATCGATGTAATCTACAAACACCGGGAGAACAAGCGGATCATCGATGAATACAAGGATGTTTTGATCGAAGGAGAGGAAAATCAGGCCATCAGCAATTCCCAGCGCGCGCGGCTTATCCGCCTCCGGACACTCTGCGTCCGAAACAATATTCCCATCATTCTGCCGAACATCCTCGATGACCTTCTTCTGAAAAACCGGAAGGTCCTGGAAGCCGACGAACCCAAATACATTCAGGAAACCAGGGAAGTGTTCGAAGGGCTCTTTATTCGGGAAGGAAACCCTGAGACCCTGATTACAAATGAAGACCTGGAAAAACTCCTGCGGGCGAAACAACAGGCCACGGAGATGCAGGACCCCACCTTTGACGGAATTCTCATGGATACGGTTCGTCTCTGCGACGAACTCGCCGACACGGAAGGCGACGACTGGCCCCTGGAAAACTTCGGGTACATCATCACCCACTTTGACCGTTATGACGCCACCTACATGATCATCAACCAGCTTGCCTTCAACGAAGAAGTGGACCTCACCATAGATAAACTCCGGAGCCTTCTGGGGCATAAAAAAGCCTTCGATGAAACCAACCCCGATCTTTTTCACGGGCTTTTCATCCGGACCGTCCTTCAAAACCGTTATCTCACACGCTTCGGACGAAAAAAGATACAGATCTTGGACAAAGGCTTAAAGGCAATCGAAATGGGCGAGAAGACCCTGGCGGACGTGATTGAGGAGATCAGGAACATCAGGGATCAGGAAAACTTCTATTTGAAGATCTATGAACGTGTACGAAAACGGATACGCGAAGTCTATACCAAGATCCATTCCCGGCAGGAACGGGATGCCATCCGGAAACAACTCTTCACGGAGTTGATGATCGATCTGGAGATCAATAAAAACCTTCTCGACCTCCTCCTGAATCAGGCCATTTTGAATATCAACAAGGAAATCTATTATACGGAAAAACTGCTGCCCCGGATTCTCCGGGAGGGAAACCATGATCTTCGGCGGGACTTTTTCGAAAACAGCGGCATAGACCGGTTCACCCTGGAGGAACTGGAACGGGACTACTACGAAAGAAACAGGATCTCCCCCATGGAGTTGAGCCTCTTCCAGTCATCTTCGGCTTAACGAAAATTCGACGGGTTGGAAAATCCGCTTGCTTTTTACCAAAATTTTCTGTATAAATGGCTCACCTGAAGGAGATCCCTCAGGAAATTTCACTTCAACCCACAACATGATCAACGCGGGATGAGACATGAGAAGTCTGAACAGAGTTCAACTGATCGGCAGGCTGGGGAAAAATCCGGAGGTGCGTTATACATCCAACGGATCTTCCGTCGCAAATTTCACCATGGCCACGAACGAATCATGGATCGGCAAGGACGGCCAGAAGAACGAGCGGACCGAATGGCACAACATCGTTGCCTGGGGAAAATTAGGCGAAATCTGCGGGGAATACCTCACCAAAGGAAAGCAGATCTATATTGAAGGCCGATTGACGACCCGCTCCTGGGAAGACCGGGACGGGAAAAAACGATATACAACGGAAGTCAAGGCAGACAACATGATTATGCTCGGAGGACCCGGTGCATCGCCAGGCGCCTCACACACATCCCCGGAGAACGATTCCACGATTGAAGATGATATCCCGTTTTAGACATCCTCGGAAGGGACTAGGCCTACCTTTTACATCCAGACCGAAAAATCAGGTAATCAATAAATTTAAGCTGGAATTGCGGCTTATTACCTTTATTTATCCTTTACGTCCCTGATTTCCTTTTATTATTGAATTTTCAGGCAGAAATTGCTATATTGGTGTGTGATGATAGTTAAGACACAAAGAACAATGAGAGCTTCTTCTCCCCCCGGCAGCCGGAGTATATGGATTGGCGGCACACTACTGTCCCTGCTCCTTTTTCTGGCCAATTATCTTGTATTCCAGAACCTGATACAAGGACCGGCCTTTTTCCATCCGGAAGCGGGGAGATACACGGTCAGCACCATCGCCCTCCTCATCCCTCAACACCAGACCGCCTTGTCCCATGAGTCCCTTTCGGGAATCAAGAAACGGGAGCATATCCGAACACTTGTTTTTCAGAATTTCAGGGGAATCTCACTAAAAGAACGAACGGAACTCTTTGATGTAATCTACAATCAGAGCCAGGCCATGGAGATCGACCCCTATCTTACCCTCTCCATTATCGCCACGGAAAGTTCCTTCCGCCGCAAGGCCATTTCCTGGGCCGGAGCCTACGGACTGATGCAGATCAAACCGATCACGGCGGAGGAAGTCGCAGACGATCTGGGCATCCCCTGGGAAGGAGAAAAGACCCTCTTCGACCCTGTCGTCAATATCACTCTCGGGTTGAAATACCTCTCTAATCTCAAGAAGAGATTCGGCAATATGAACGACGCTCTGACCGCCTACAATTACGGCCCGCAGTACGTTGTCAGTTGCCTAAGAAAGGACAAGAAACTACCGAATAACTATGTGGCGAAAATTGAGGAACATCTGAAAAGATACGGATTAAACCACCACAGCCTGCTTCAGCACAACGAACCGGTCTGAAACCCTGCCTTCCCGCGATCCTTTAAACCTTGATGAAGTCGTAAAAAGTCATTTCCCGGATACCGTTCATGGTTCGACAAGCTACCGAGCATGTGGTTCGGCAAGCTCACCATGCTCGGAAGCCGGTCGAACCACACGAACGGAATATCAATAACTTACATCGTTCGCCCTGAGTACGCCTGTCCTGAGCCAGCCGAAGGGTCGAAGGGCTTCGTGACTTTTTACGAGACCATCAATCTTCAGTCCTTGCCAATGGTAGTCGTACTGCAAGAGGAGCAGGAATCCTTGCTCTTCCCTTTTTTATCACAAACCGTTGAACTCTCTTTCTTGGGAGCGGACCCGTTCCCGTTGGCATATCCGTCTGAGTACCAACCGCCCCCTTTCAAAGAAAAGGACGTAAAGGAAATCAGACGATGCACGGAACCTGCACACTGCTTACAAATCGTTAAAGGTTCGTCGTCCATCCCCTGGGACACTTCGAATTCCGCACCGCAATCATTGCATCTGTATTCATAAATCGGCATTACAAGAACCTCCTGAGTCTTTATCATACTATAATCATTCAAATGGTAAAATCAAGGCAAAAATCGCACAGTCGCAATAATTGACTCGCAACCGGCTGGGATAAGGCCGTTTAAGGGAATTATCTTGACAACCGGAAAACCTCTGTGTAGTTTAAAAGTCGTTCTAAATTTCCATGCCGGAGTGGTGAAATTGGTAGACGCACGGGACTCAAAATCCCGCGGGGGCAACCCCGTGCCGGTTCGATTCCGGCCTCCGGCACCAGTCTTTGCCTGGAGTGAGGCAAGAAGTAAAGACGGTTCCTCGGCATTCTCTTTTCGCTTTCAGCTCCGCCATGACAGTAGCCCGAAAGGCAACGCCGGGCTTCTCCGGAGTGTTCACCGCAAACACTCCCGACTTCACTTGGGCAAGCCATCCGGACGGACCGTCTTTTCCCCTCCCTTTTGCACAAGCAGGTTTAGAGATGCAACCGAATCATCCGCTCCACAAGGATCATGGATCATCATTCTTCCGGTCTGCCGATTCTGCCCGGGGATAAGCAAATGGCTGACATTTTTTCCCATCCTGATGTCATCATTATCGGTGCGGGTGCATCCGGTCTGATGTGTGCCATCGAGGCCGGGAATCGGGGGCGCCGGGTCTTATGCCTCGATCATGGTAACACGATCGCGAAGAAGGTTCTGGTCTCCGGTGGGGGAAACTGCAATTTCACCAACCGGGAAATCAGTCCCGACCATTATGAATCTCAAAACCGACACTTCTGCAAATCGGCCCTGGCAAGATACGGACAGTATAACTTTTTGTCCTTACTCGACAAGCACGGAATTTCCTACCATGAAAAGGATTCGGGCAGACTCTTTTGTAACCACTCGTCAAAGGCCATTGTAAAGATGCTCCTTGATGAATGCCGCAAGGCCGGAGTCGTAATCCGAACGGAATGCGCCATCCAAAAGATATGGAAGGACAAGGCCTTTTACATTGAGACCGGCTGCGGAGATTTCCTGTCGGAGTCCCTCGTGGTGGCCACGGGGGGACTTTCCTATCCCGGGATGGGTGCCACCGGCCTGGGCTATCGCATTGCCGAGCAGTTCGGGCTGGCGGTCGTCAAGCCGAGACCCGCCCTGGTGCCGCTACTGTTCAATGATGAAGATGCAAAACACTTTCAGGGGCTGCAGGGGATCACTCTTGACGTTGAGGTACGTTGCAGGAAAAAACGGTTCCGGGACAGTCTCCTCTTTACCCACCAAGGGTTGAGCGGCCCGGCGATACTACGGATCTCGTCCTTCCGATACCCGAACGATCCCCTGACGATCGATCTGTTACCGGATTTCAATCTTGCGGCCTACCTTAAACAACAGAAAAGCCTCCGGCCTGAATCCCAGATCAAAACCCTTCTCGCGGGTCGTCTCCCGGGCCGGCTGGCACAGCGATTGTGCGACCTCCGGGTCCGAAAGGGCCCCCTCGGAGAGATCCCGGACAAGGAACTACAAAAAATCGACCGGCTTTTTCATCACTGGGAATGGGTCCCGGCAGGGACGGCGGGGTACAACCGTGCGGAAGTCACCCTGGGCGGCGTCGATACGGAGGCGCTCTCCTCGAAAACGATGGAGGCAAAAGAGGTGAAAGGGTTATATTTCGTCGGAGAGGTGGTCGATATTACGGGCGATCTCGGCGGATACAACCTGCAGTGGGCCTGGTCCTCAGGATATTGCGCAGGTCAATACGTGTAGATAAGGCGGGGCATGCTTCAGACGCACCCAACCTTCCGGAATTTTGGATCGGATATTTCCCGGCGGAAGCTTACCCTTCGTCATCAACCTTTTTTGATCCCTCCGGCAATCAGGACAGGGTCGCTTTTGGCCGATACGGAATAGTGCGGATCCTCGTAAGGCCGGGACCGGTTTCGGTAGGTTCGTGTGAAACAATCCCCAAACCCCGCAGCCGAAAGAAGGGATAAGACCCACCCCAACCGTTCAAAGGGGTGCAATTCCATCCAGAGAGGCATTGCCTCCGTGCTAAACCAGCAATCGGTAAACCCGACCATAAAAGACCCGCCCGGTTGCAAAACCCGGTGGACCTCCCCGATAACCTGCTCCGGTCTCCTCAAGGACTCCATGGAATGACTGAGAAGAACAAGATCAAAGGAATTCTCCGGGAAAGGGAGTCCGGAAGCTTCATTGAGATCGTGGACCACCCGCCTGGTAAGGAGAGGGTTCTCCGCCATATCCCCTTCATCTCTTCCCAGGCCGACTACCTCTTTTTCCTCACCCCGGGGGAGATGAGATCGGGCACCGCTCATCAGATCAAGAATACGGCTGCCGGGTTTCACCTGTTCGCGATAGACCTCTCCCAGAATCCGGCTTGACTCTTTATCGACACGACTATCAGATCTCAACCCGGTATCAAATGGCCGCCCCCCTTCCTCCGCCTGCCCCGTGACGGGGGTCGATCCGTAATCGATCATCATCCCCGGCACCGGGGCCTGCATACCGGGACCGCCGAGGATAACCTCTTCCCCCCAATGGTGGACCTGCCCTCCCCGTTCTCTTTTGCTGTGCCGGACCGCCCGGATCAGGATTTTCAGATCCGTATCCATCTCCGCCAGGGGATGATTGAGGTCCATGGTGATCATTTCTTCTCCAATGTCAATCACCCGCATAGGAAGAATATTCTCAGGATAAATCCCAGGGACCCCGGTCATCAGCCCACAGGGATAGAAACGGCCCAACCGGGGTGTAATCGGGCTCTCGTTTCCGGCCGTTTTCCCGAACTGTTCAGGACGGATCTGATGAATCAGGTTCTTCTCCCGGGGCGGGATCATGGTTCCGGCAGGAAAGTGGAAGGCAAGCTCCTCCCCCTCCGATCGGCCCATAAGTTCTTCCATAACCCCGTCGGGCAAGAGGTCGCGCCAGGTATTCAGGCGGGGGACATAAAAACCGTCGTGGTGAGAAACATTCCGGCTCGCCCAGTTCAGGGTCAGGTCCAATTCTACAAGTGAGTGATCATCGATTCGGGTCATACAGGGCACCTCCACGTATAGACATAAAAGGAATTCTCCTTCATATTGCCTGAAACGCCCTTCGAAAACAACACCCGATTCACACCTCCCGGATATCACTGCTTCCGGGTTGTACCACCGGGCCGGGACAAGGCCGGATACGTCACAAAAAAAGGAGGGAGACATATCTCTCCCTCCTTTTCAGGTCAATGGGTTCGAGTCAATGGATATCAAGATCAGCCGCCGACATATCCCCCGGAAAAGTCTTTCTCTTTGGAAAAGTCCATCGTGGGCACGGACGCCGTGCTTTCCACATTTTCATGGAACCGTTCCCAGTCAAAGGGACAGGCCCGCTCCAGAATCTCCAGTTTCCAGTCAATCGTCTTAATGATTTCACGGAGATGACCAGCATGATCGTGGACCGCAACCTTGTCCTTCCCGGTCAAGCCTTCCACCTGATCAACAAAACCGAGCAGCCGGTTTTTCATCCCATAAAGTTCCACACAAAGTGAATCACAGTAGTTTCTAATATCATTTTTAGCAGCCATAATCTCGTCTCCTAAATTCCGGCATCAAGCCCCTTAAGGGAACGCCGTTTCAAGTCCTTCTTCCCAAGAAAGTTTTCCTCTCCATCAGGCCCAGCCTCTCTTCCGGATCCAGGGCGCCTCTTCCACTTCTTATTCACTACTTAACCGGAAATTCCTGATCTTGTCAACCGTGATCAAACTGTTATTCTTCGGTAAAGTTTTTCCCTCAATGATCGACAAATGGGAGGAAGAATGCCGCCCGGAGAATCCCCGGGAAAGGCTCTCTTCCATACCATCCACTCATAACTAAAGATTCAGATGCACCTTACAAAGAGTTTTCAAAGTTGGCAAAAAATACGGCGCCGCAGAAAGGACGGTTGAAATCCAGACGGAATTGATGTATTTTACGGAACGCATCTGTTGGAGTTTTCAACTTCCTCCCCGGATATTCCCGGAAAACGGAAAGAAAGGTACCCTTGTCTACCCCTTCTATGAAGATAACGAAACACCTCCGGAAAGTCGTCAATGAAAAGATTCATGCCTTCCGGATCTCGGACCAGACCTTCCTGGTCCTCACATCCTTTTTCGTGGG
Source organism: Deltaproteobacteria bacterium (assembly GCA_013151235.1). Lineage (NCBI taxonomy): Bacteria > Pseudomonadati > Myxococcota > Myxococcia > Deltaproteobacteria bacterium. Next base: position 25,927 of record JAADIO010000004.1, read on the forward strand.
GGTTGTCAGCGGCCTGGCCTACATTGCCCTCCGAAAGACCGTCGACACTGTCCACGAAATCATCGTTGTACGGGGCGATCAGTTGATCGGGCTCATACATCATCACTGGGCCTTCCTGCTGGTTCCTCTCATTCCCATGGCCGGGGCGTTGTTGTTGATTCCCCTTTTGAAGCTCTTCCCGAACGAGATCGGAGGTTACGGGTTCCCCAATTTTCTGGAAGAGGTCAATATCCGGGGGGGGATTATCAAGCTGCGCGCAATCCTTCTGAAGATGCTCGGCCCGGCTCTGACCATCGGCAGCGGCGGCTCGGCCGGGCTGGAAGGCCCGATCGCCCAGATCGGCGGGGCGATCGGATCCAATACGGGCCAATTCTTCAAGGTCTCGGGAAACCGGATGAAAATCCTGATCGCCTGTGGAACGGCCGGAGGAATCGCCGCCACGTTCAACGCCCCCATCGCGGGGGTTTTCTTCGCACTTGAGATTGTCCTGCTGGGAGATTTCACCCTCACGAACTTCGCCCCCATCGTCATCTCTTCGGGGATCGCCACGGTCATTTCGCGGGGATATTTCGGCGCCAATCCAATCTTCCAGGTCCGGGAATACTCGGTGGTGAGCAACTGGGAACTGTTCCTCTATGTCGTCATGGGGGTCCAGATCGGAATCTCCGCCGTAATCTATATCTTCATGTTCTACAAGACGGCCGACTTCTTTGAATCACTCCGGATCCACCCCCTGGTCAAACCGATTATCGGAGCATTCTTCGTCGGGGCTATCGGAATCTTCTATCCGCAGATCATGGGGCACGGTTACGAGACAATCAACAAAGCCCTTCGTGGTGAGATCTTTTACGGACTGATGATTCTTCTTGTCTTGTTGAAAATGATCGCGACCAGCCTCACCTTGGGCTCCGGCGGAGCGGGAGGGATGTTCGGCCCGGCACTCTACATCGGCGTCATGATCGGCGGCGGGTATGGAGGAATCGTCCATCATTTTTTCCCCGCCCACACGGCCCCCGTCGGCGCCTACGCCCTGGTCGGCATGGGAGCATTCCTCGCCGCCGTGACCCACGCTCCCTTAACGGCGATCTTTCTTCTCTTCGAACTGACGCAGGACTACCGCATCATCCTCCCCGTCATGTTCGCCAGCGTGATCGGAACCCTCATCGCAAGGGCACTGAAGCACGACTCCATCGACACGGAAGCCCTCAGCCGTCGGGGGATCAATCTCCATGCCGGCCGGGAGGTCAACACCCTGCAGTCGGTCCGGGTCGAAGAGGTCATGAGTCGAAAGGTCACGAAGATCCCCGAACACATGCCCTTTGACATGATCCTTAAGGTGGCCACAACCAGCGATATCCTTTATTTTCCGGTCGTCGACGGTGACGGTCTGATGACGGGAATCCTCTCCTTCCAGGACCTGAAGGAATCACTCTTCGAAGAGGATCTGAAAAAATTCATCGTGGCACGAGACCTGGCCTATCCGAACGTAACGACCGTCACACCCGAGGACCATCTCGATTTCGTCATGGAGCAGTTCGGACGGATGGACCTGGAGGTTCTCCCGGTCGTCGACTACGATAACCGGCGGAAGATCCTCGGCATGATCAGCCGCCGGGATGTCGTAACGGCCTATAACCAGGCCCTGCTGAAAAGGAAAATCTCCCATGGCGGATGAACAAAATTACCTGATCGACAGCCTCAACCCTCAGCAGCGGGAGGCGGTCCTCCATGAAGGGGGGCCTTTGCTGATTCTCGCAGGCGCCGGCTCCGGGAAAACCCGGGTCATTACCCATCGGATTGCCCACCTGATCCGGGAAGGGGGCATTCATCCTCAGCAGATCCTGGCAGTCACCTTCACCAACAAGGCGGCGCGGGAGATGCGGGAACGGGTGGAACGGCTTCTGCAGCGGAACTGCCGCGGTCTCTGGATCTCAACCTTCCACTCGGCCTGTGCCCGATTGCTCAGAAGTCACATCTCCCTGCTGGGTTACACCTCCAACTTCGTCATCTATGATACGGCCGACCAGAAAGCAATGATTCGCGCCTGCATGAAGGAATTGAACATCAATGAAAAAATGTATACACCCGACTCCATCCTCGGCCGGATCAGCCGGGCCAAGAACGATCTCATCAGTTCGGATGATTATGCCGCTACGGCGCAGGAGTTCGGTGCCGAGGCAAAAACCGCACAGGTCTATGAACTCTACCGGAAGACACTGAAAGGGAGCAACGCCCTCGATTTCGATGATCTCCTTTTCCTCACCGTCCGGCTGTTCGAAGAAGAAGCCGAAATCCGCCTCCAATACCAGGAGCGTTTCCAACATATTCTCGTCGATGAATACCAGGACACCAACCACGCCCAGTACCGTTTGATTAAAATCCTGGCGGCCGGACATCGCAATCTCTGCGTCGTCGGTGACGATGATCAGGGAATCTACAGCTGGCGGGGAGCGGATATCGGGAACATTCTCTCTTTCCGGGAGGATTATCCCGACCTGAAGGTCATCCAGTTGGAACAAAATTATCGATCCACCCAAAATATCCTTACTGCCGCCTGGCACGTGGTCGAGCGAAACCGGGACCGGGAACCCAAAAAACTCTGGACCGAAAATGGGGAGGGGGAACAACTCGACTATTTTGAAGCGCCGGATGAAATGGAGGAAACCGACTTCGTCTGCAGAACCGTCAGCAGCCATCGGAACGAAGGGATGCACCTGTCCGACATGGCCGTCTTCTACCGGACCAACGCCCAGTCCCGGGTCCTGGAAGAAGGGATGCGGAAATACGGACTCCCCTACCGGGTGGTCGGGGGACTGCGGTTCTATGATCGGAAAGAGGTGCGGGATCTGCTGGCCTATCTCCGGGTCATTGCAAACCCGAAAGACTCCGTCAACCTGAGGCGGATCCTCAACGTCCCCCCCCGGGGGATCGGAGCCACCACCCTAGCTCGGCTTGAAGAACTGGGGATGGAACGAAGATGCACCCTCTACGAAGCCCTGAAAGCATCGCAGGAAATCGACCGGATCTCCAAGCGACCCCGCCGGGAGATCGGCGCCTTTCTGCAGATTATGGGTGAACTGATCGAAGCCAAAGAATCGCACCCCCCTTCCTTCCTTTTAGAGGAGATTGACCGCCGGATCGGTTACACCAAAAAGCTGAAGGAGTCCAAAGATCCTACCGACAGCACGCGCCTGGAGAACATCCAGGAGCTTTACTCGGCACTGAAGGCATTTGAAGAGGACGCCGAAGACAGCCGACTTGAAGCCTTTCTGGAGAGTGTGGCCCTCATCTCCGATGCGGATACGGCGAAGACCGACGCCGGGGTGATCACCCTCATGACCCTCCACAGCGCCAAGGGGCTGGAATTCCCCGTCGTCTTTCTCACCGGCATGGAAGAAGGGCTCTTTCCCCACGGCATGAGTCTTCGTTCCGAATCGGGTCTGGAAGAAGAACGTCGGCTCTGCTACGTCGGCATGACCCGGGCCAAGGAGAAACTCTATCTGACCTCCGCCCAATCTCGCCGGGTATTCGGGACCTACCGGGCCGGAATCCCTTCCCGCTTCCTCCGGGAGATCCCTGCGAAGCTTTTGAACCGCCATGGGGCGGCAACACCCCGCCGACCCGCTTTCCGTTCCGCCGCAACGTCCCCCTCCTCTTCCACTGCGGCTACAGCTACGGCCGCCGCCACCCCCTTTGCCGTGGGGTGCCGTGTCCGCCATCCCCTCTGGGGGTTCGGTACCGTCACCACCTCCATCCCCACCGACCGGGGCGCCAAAGTCACCGTCCACTTTCAGCAAGTCGGCTCCAAAAAGCTCATTGCCGAGCTGGCGGGACTACAGCCAATCTGAACACTCGAAAAGGTCTTTAAGTGATCAATCAGTTTTTTTACATATATTATGGAAGGTTTTCTCCCTTTCTATACTTACGCTAACCATTATACCCAGACTTCGCTCATTTTATATCTCGATCGCTCCCCTCTCGAAAAGTCTTCACTATCCTGCCCTATCCTGCCAATCAGAGCGGCAAGTTCAGCATCATCACGGATAACAGATTCCCGTGCTGATGTCAATATATAAATAGCGAAGTCTGACCCCAGCCAGGATTTGGCATGAGAAGGATGTATCATATTTCCAAAGCTGTCAATAAAAATGGTCGCTGTCCCTATTTTCCAAAGCTGTCAATAAAAATGGTCGCTGTCCCTATTTTCTTCCGATGCGATAAAAAATCAACCGTACTCGTCCAGTGTTATCTATTTGCTCTTCAAACGATTTTCTTATAACTTTTCTGAAAGCATCCACATATTCTTTGGATACTGGAATGTTATAATATTTACTGTTTAAATATCCTGCTGCCGCTCCCGATTCAAATATCTTATATACTTCTTCCGGCGATTGATATGTGACAACTTTATCAATCCATGATTTTTCGACCGTAAAATCTGCCTCTTCGAACAATCTAGTATAATCTTCAGATGTGTTCAGAAAAAGCCAAGGAGATGTAAAACTTGAAAATATATCTTTCGTTAGTTCGCTTCTCTTTACTGAATCTATTGCCTCAATAAAATTTGGACAATAATCTTCTCTCGCAGGAGCCTGTATAGCTATTTTACCTTTATTCTTTAGTGCGTTATGACACGATACAAGAGCCTTTTTATGATCTTTGAACCATTGGAATGCTGAATTGCAGAAAACTATTTCAAATTCATTTTTGTAATCAAGTTCCTCAGCATGGCAATTACGAAATGTGATCCCTTGGTTTGAGTATTTTTCTTTTGCTTTTTCTATCATCCCCTCCGACGGATCGACGCCAACAACTTTACCGCTTGTTTTTGCTCTAATGACTTTTGAAATATGGCCTGTCCCACAACCAAGATCAAGCACATTATCATTTGGTTGTATGTCAAGCAAATCAAACAGAACTTCACTTGCAGATCTTTGAACTATAGCATCATTCTCATATTTCGATGATATCTCAGTGAAATTTGCCATTATTGGCATTTCCTTTCTATGGCTAATGCGCGAGTTGACCGACTTTTTGCCCTGGCAATGGGCGCTTGCGCCCGATTGACGGGGCAAAAAGTCAGGTCGAACGACTGGTTCGCGTCGAACGACTGGTTCGCGCCGTAATTTCAGTCAAATCATTTAAAAAACCTTCAAATGCTAGTGCTGATAAAACAACACTGGTTAATGGATCTTTTTTATATTTTCTACAATTTACAGCGCATTTTTTAGCTTCGTCGAATAAATGTAAACTATAGAACCCGACCGCTTCTTTTTCAAATTGTTTAATTTTATTATTTCTTTTTAATCGCATATAACGCCTGCGTGAGTGATGCAAAC
>JAADIO010000004.1:31323-31712 GCA_013151235.1 Deltaproteobacteria bacterium
TGCAACCCTAAAAAGTCACCGCTGGTCTGCATTCACTCCACGCTGTTGTTAGGTTTTTATAGTTCAGATTTTGATGATTCCATTAACGTTTTTTTAATATGTTCTTTGACCGTGATCAAAAGATTACCATAGTCCATGAATACATCTCTTCCGGTATCCTCACCTAACCTTCGACATGTCACAAATACGTCATATGATACCCCGAGTTTTGAGTCTTGCAATGTAAAGCCTGATTCTTGAGGAAATGAGTCTTCAATGACTACTTGTAAATTATGGTTTTCCTCAGCATATTCACCTACCATTAGTAAAATCGGAAATCTCCCTAGCCACTCTCTACCATCAGCGACATGTTGCTTATATCTTTCTGTAGCCTTATCATTAGCTATAAT
>JAADIO010000005.1 GCA_013151235.1 Deltaproteobacteria bacterium
GAAAGACGGAAATGACACAATCATGGAAAGAGGTGCAACATCATGAAATATTCATACCTTCATTTCGGGATCATGCTACTGGCATTCTGGATCATCTCGATCTCTTTCTCAAAGAGTACCAACGCCGTTCCGGACAGTGATCGTTTCCAGAGAGCAACCTTTGCGGGGGGCTGCTTCTGGTGCATGGAAAAACCTTTTGAGGAATTGGAAGGGATCCTGTCCGTCACGTCCGGTTATACAGGCGGGTTCAGCAAACATCCAACGTACGAAACCTATGATACCGGAGGCCACCTGGAAGCTGTACAAATCGTCTATGATCAAACGAAGATTTCCTACGAGAAACTTCTGGATGTCTTTTGGCGGCAGGTCGACCCGACCGATCCGGACGGTCAGTTCGTGGACAGGGGAAAGCAATATTCCACGGCCATCTTTTTTCATAACGAAAAGCAGAGAAAATCGGCGGAAGAATCGAGAAACAACCTGGGAAAAAAGAACCTCTATGAGAAACCGGTTGTAACACCCATTCTCCCGGCCGGCGCCTTTTATCCAGCTGAAGAGTATCATCAGGATTACTACAAGAAGAATCCGATCCGGTACAGATATTATCGATACAACTCAGGCAGAGACTCATTCCTGGAAAAGATCTGGGGACGAAAAAGGAAAGGAACAAATCGATCCATGACCGACTTAAAGAAGAAACTCACCCCCATGCAATACCGGGTCACCCAGCAGGACCGTACCGAACCGCCCTTTGTCAATGCCTATTGGGATAACAAAAAGGCGGGGATTTATGTGGATATCGTATCCGGCGAACCTCTCTTCAGCTCTCTGAACAAATATGATTCCGGTACAGGCTGGCCCAGTTTCACAAGGCCCCTCGTACCGGAGAACATCGTCGAGCGCAACGACACCAAGCTGTTCCGGCTCCGCACGGAGGTCCGGAGCAGACATGCCGATTCACACCTCGGCCATCTCTTCAAGGACGGTCCACAACCGGCTGGCCTTCGTTACTGCATCAACTCAGCGGCACTTCGATTCATCCGGGTGGAAGAGCTGGAGAAAGAGGGCTACGGGAAATTCATGAAACTGTTCCAGCCGTTTTCGCACGGAATAGGGCCCACGGAATAGCAGACGGAATAGAGACGGAATAGGACCCGGAAGAGACGGAATAGGGCCAGGTCTTTAATCTTGATATTCCCATTCGATGGGTCGAATAGAATATTGAAGGAACGATGAAGTAAATTCAAAATTAAAGACCTGGCCCTCAGGACCTGCTGAGGACCTGCTGTATAAAACAGGCTGGGTTGCGGTGGGGGTTGGTGGCCCATCATAAGCGCAGGTTTCCTTTGTGCTTGTGTTCCTGGTTGCACAAATATACCATGGCTCCTGACTTAATCAAAGAGGTTTGGGCAACAGCCCGTCAAGGCCCTTTGCTGCTCCTACGTAGAACTTCGTCTCATCTCCATCGATATCAGCAGATCCGGAAACCCCGCTGATCCTGTGAAAAAGAATGTAATCTCATTTGTCAGCATGAAAGATTTGCCCCCGAAGGATCCCTCTTTTTTGTTTTTATTCGTATTTATTTCTTTTTTTCTTTTTTCTGTTTCCGTTTTTCTTTTTGGGTCAGCTTACTCTTTTTTTGTTCTTCCCGTTTGCCTTTATCTTTTTTCCCCTTGTCGCCCATGTCAACTCCTCCTTACTCAAAAATGGTTCTTTTTGTTTTTCTGCTTTCAGTAACCTCATGGAAAGTGTGAAACCACAAAAGCAAATAGAGATAATGCATTTGTCAAGATTAAAGACCCCCATGGGACCACTGTGATCTCAAACAGTTACCATGGTCCGACCCCGGACCCACAATCCCACAATAGTTGCTGACACTGGCTTTGCGCTATGTCGATGGGCTTCAGAAGGTAACGTTTCCATTGCCCCCTGCCATCCAAGCTACATGGCTCCGGCTTTTACCATGACGGGACTTGCACCCGTTAGTGTATGCTGCCCTTCGCTGGGTACGCAAGATTAAAGACCTGACCCCCAATCTTTCACATGACCCCCAATCTTTCACAAAGAAATGAGATCAGGCGTATCGGGAAAGGATTTGCCCCACGATCCCGGGGTCCGGCTTCCGGCCCACGAGGGGGCCGTCCTGAAGGACGGAGAGCCGGGCGGCATAGTCGGGACGGTCGTTTTTGTAGAGAACACCGACGGGGATCTTCTCCCCCCATTCCATGGCGGTCTTCATGGCGGACTCCCAGTCGGTGGGATCGTACTCTTCCAGTAGCTCGTAACAGCGTTTCTTGTACCATCCGAAGGTGTTCACCTTGTTGAAGGAGACACAGGGCTGGAGGATGTCGATGAGGGAAAAACCCTTGTGGGCGATCCCGAGGCGGATCATCTCCGTCATGTGATCGGGCATGCCGGAGAAACTGCGGGCCACAAAACCGCCGTGGAGAACCACCGCCGTCGCCAAGGGGTGGAAAGGCTCTTGGCACACCCCCTCGGGCTGGGCCTTGGTGACGAAGCCCTCGTCGGATGTGGGACTTGCCTGTCCCTTGGTGAGGCCGTAGATCTGGTTGTCATGGACGATCAGGGTGAGGTCAAGGTTCCGCCGGAGGGCGGCAAGAAAGTGGTTCCCCCCCTCACCGTAGGTACAACCGTCGCCGCTCTCGACGATCACCTTCAACTCCGGATTGGCGAGCTTCGCTCCGGTGGCAACGGGAATCGCGCGGCCGTGGAGGCCGTTGAAGAAGTTAACATTGAGGTAGTGAGGCGCCTTGGCTGCCTGCCCGATCCCGGAAACGAAGAGGACTTCATGCGGAGCGATCCCCGCCCCGGCCATGGCGGATTTGACTGCATCAAGGATCGGGAAGTTGCCGCACCCCGGGCACCAGGCCGTTTCATATTCACCGTAGTCGCCGATTTCCACCTCACGCTCCCTTCGTCACACCCTTTTCAGTACCTGCAGGAGATACTCCGGCGTGATCGGCAGTCCGTCATACCGCAGGATCTCCCGCTTGATCTCAAACCCTGTCTCACGATGCAGGAGTCGTCCGAACTGACCGGTGGCGTTCCCTTCTACGGAGACCACCTCTTGCGCTCCCTCTAACTTACCGAGAAACTGTCCCGGATCCAATGGCCGGAGTTGTGAAAAATGAAGAACGGCGGCATCCCTTCCTTCCTCCCGCAAACGCTCCGCCGCCTCGCATACGGCCCCCTTCGCGGAACCCCAGCAGACCAGCAGGAGATCCGGTGAATCGTTCCCCTCGTAGTACGGCGGGATCACCTCCCGGAGCAGTCCCTTCATCTTCCGCAGCCTTTTTCCCACCATCCGCTTCCGGATCGAGAGGTCCTCCGTGATATGTCCGGCCTCGTCATGCTCGTCGCTGTCGGCCACAACAAGGTGGCTCGACCGCCCCGGCAGGAGACGAGGCGAAATCCCATTGGAAGTCATTGCGAAACGTTTATAGGGAAGTTCCAACCCGCCGGGGTCGGCACCCGGTTCAACCCCGTCAAGCCCCGTGACATCGATGGGATCAACGGCCCGGTACGAGTCGGCCAGGAACTGATCGGTCAGGATGAAAACCGGCCCTTGGTATTTCTCCGCCGTTCCGAAGGCCCGCCGGGTCAGGTGGAAACACTCCTCCAAGTCCCCGGGGGCGAAGACGGCCCGGGGGAATTCACCATGTCCCGCATAGAGAATCATCTCCAGGTCTCCCTGCTCCGTCCGGGTAGGAAGTCCCGTGGCCGGGCCGGGACGCTGGGCCACAACAATCACGACGGGTGTCTCCGTCATCCCGGCAAGGCTCACCCCCTCCGTCATGAGGGCGAATCCCCCGCCGGAAGTGGCCGTCATACTCGGCACCCCTGCGAAGGAGGCGCCGATCGCCATGTTGACGGCGGCGATCTCATCCTCGGCCTGTTCGACGACAATCCCCGTTTCCGTTGCCGTGGCAATCAGGGTCATGGGGATCGAAGTGGCGGGGGTCATGGGATAGTAGGCGCAGAAGCGAAGGCCCGCCGAGACCGCGCCGTAAGCAATCGCCTCGTTGCCGTTCAGCATCCACCGGTTATGAATTCCCGCCACTGCCGGAAGTTCGAGGTGGTTCATCCCCTCTCCTTCAGCCCACCGGTAGGCGAGGTCGAGGACCTGCCGGTTCCGCTCCTTTATCTCCTCCGGTTTCTTTTTTGCGAAGAGTTCACCAAGAAGACCGCAAATCAATTCCCGGTCGAGACCGAGGAGGCACCCGGCAACTCCGAGCAAAGCGATGTTGAAAAAACGGGGCTCCGCCAGTTCCCTGAACGGAACCCGTATGCAACTGTCGCAGATCAGCTCCACCGATTCGTCGACGATGGTCACCCCCTTCACGGTCAGGCGCTTTCCATGAAGGCGGACGGCCTCTTCATTCATGGCAATAAGAAGATCGACGGGCAACGCAGGCGCCCGGACTCTGCCCGGACCAACCCGGACGGCAAAGGTATTGTGCCCACCCCGAACCCGCGACTGGTAGGCCTGCGTCACAACAATCCGGTACCCGCTTCGCACGAGGGACCGGGCAAGCAACTGACCGAGCGTCACCAATCCCTGGCCCGCCTCACCCCCGATAAGTATGTTGCAGGATTCCACCATCCGGACCCACCGTAAAGAAAAAAGCGTCCCGCCTCCGCGCAAACCGGAAAAGACGGAACGCACCATTCAAATCACAGACGAACTTTTATTGTACATCGCAGCAAACTCAAAACCTGACAAACACCGCTGACAGGCTTTTTGCAAAGCGATCACGCATAAGGATAAATCCCGCTCTTAATCTTCCCGAGGTTCTCGAGGAGGCGGTTATGCTTCTCTTCATCCTCCATGAGATAGTCGAGCAGGTATTCCTGAACGAGCATCTTCTTCCCCTGAATGGCCGCAAGACTCTCCTTGACCAGGCCGACCATCCGTTTTTCGATCTGAAGGTGGTTCTCCACCATCTCGGAGATTGCGTTCAGCTCGTCGATGTTCAACGACAACGACGCCTTCTCAAAGCTGTCTGCGATGAACTGCTGCACCCTGTAGTGCATCTTGGAATCGTTCTGGATGATCTCCATTACCGTCCGGATGATGGGATTGTCCGTTTTCTCCATGATCGCACCGGTATTTGCCACGGAGGCATCCTCAATCTTCTGCCAGGTTTTCATGTTCTTCACGATCTTTTCCTGCAACTCTTTGGTCTTCATTCGCGACTCCTTTATCTTTAAACAGCTTCGAATCCGTCTGATTGGAAAGAAATGCTTCTATCAAGGGTCTAAAACGCTCTGACGGCTACCAGTTTTCACCGAGAACTTCAAAGTGAGCTTGGGGATGATCACAGGCGGGACACTTGCCGGGAGCCTCTTCCCCTTCATGAAGATAGCCGCAGTTGCGGCAGCGCCAGACCACTTTTTTCTTCTTCCTGAAAACCTCACCCGCCTCGATATTGGCAAGAAGATCACGGTAGCGTTTCTCATGTTGTCTCTCCGCAACAGAGATCGCCTCGAAGGCGAGGGCGGCCGCTTCAAACCCCTCCTCCCGTGCAACCTTTGCAAAAGAGGGATACATCTCGGTCCACTCCCCATGTTCCCCGTCGGCTGCGGCCTTCAGGTTCTCCGCCGTCGTGCCGATCCTCCCGGCCGGGAAAGACGCCTGCACCTCGACCTCTCCCCCTTCGAGGAACTTGAAAAACCGCTTGGCATGCTCCCGTTCCTGGTTTGCCGTCTCATCGAAGATATCCGCAATCTGCACAAAACCTTCCTTCTTTGCCTGCCCGGCAAAATAGGTATAACGGTTCCGTGCCTGCGACTCACCGGCAAAGGCAGTGAGGAGATTCTTTTCCGTCTGCGTTCCCTTCAAACTCATCCAACTCCTCCTTTCGCTCTCACACTCCACATTTAATGCATAACATCAACAACAGACTGTATCTGATTGTTTATGAAAACATTTTAATAATCCAGGACGGGACAAGACCGCCTGTTGCATCCTACGCAACACAACGACCATGATGAAAAAAGTACCAGCGCCGCGGGGAGCTGTCAAGCGGCGCTTCGATCTTTCTTCCGGCTAGGGGAACGGTTTCCATCAACAACAGCCGTTTCCATTCCCCTCCCCGTCACACCCGCAGCTCGGCTCCCCCCCGAAGAGGAGGCTGTTGATAATGGCCGAGGCGCAGCCGACGCCGGGGTTGACCAGGATGGCTCCGAATTCACAGTTCTTCACGCAGGCGCCGCACTCCATGCAAAGGTCCCGGTCGGTGATCACGGCCCGTTTTTCCTTCATCTCAAAGACGCAGTGGGGACAGACCTCGACGCACCGGCCGCACCCTTTGCACTTTTCCGGATCGTATTTGAGCGTTGCGACATCCTTGAGATATTTCATGGTCATCCCCATGTCCGCACCTTGTAGATGATCAGGAACAGAGCGGAAAGAACAAGCGCCGTAAAATAGAGCGGAAGGGCCCGCTTCAGTTCCTTCTCCACGCCGGACATGCCGGTGTAGGGGGTCGATCCGGTAAAGTTCAGGGCAAGATAGGAACTCGCTGCAGGAAAGAGAATCAACGCCACAAGGGAAAGCAGGACACTCCGTAACGGGACGCCCCCGGCCAGAAAGGTCGCGCAGGTCGAGAGGAGCCCGGCGATCCACCCCTTGATCCCGAAGGAGGGGGTCGGAAGATAAGGAAGCAAAATCGGCATAAATACCGTCCCGGCGAGGACCGAGACCAGCCCCAGGATCACGAATGAAAGACCGCCGTCCCATGCCGGCCGGAAGAGAATCCCTTCCCGTTGCAGTCCGAACAGGAGAAAGACCCCCACGAGGAAATATGGAAATTTTTTCATGGCCGGGTTCAGCTCCATCGGGGTCAGCACCAGCCGGTCCCACATCGAGAAGCGAACCTTCCGCATCTCCCGCGTCGCCCGGTAACCCGCATCGATGAATGTGGGGATATCCTTTGCCGCCACGGGGCCGAAGAGAACCCGGAAGCCGGTCTCCTTCTTTACAACGTGGGCAGCGACACCGACGGCACCCAACTGGGGGACGATCACACGCCGGTGCTCAACCACCCGATCGAGCCCGACGGCACGGATCCTCCGGATCAGTTCCTCCGTCCCGAAGGTCCCCTTCCCCGCCGCACACCAGACATTGATTCCCTTCGTGTCGAGAACCACGATCCAGGCATCCCGCCCCTTCAAGGCACGGCGAAGATGATCGAAACTCAATTTGTAATTGGCGCTGACGAAGACATCGGAGGTCTTGTCCGGGCTCCCGACAGCGTAGAGACCGGGCTCCACCCGGTACTGCATGCGGAAGGCGCTGATTCTCGATCTGAATGCGCCCCAACGGTCCGCCCGGGACCAGCCGGTCCCGACATGCTGCACAGCCGGGGAAGGAACACGAAGATCGCCCATCCGGACAAACCTGTCCGTCGTGGGGCCCTTTTCACCGCAACAGGGGGAAGGAGTGATCGTTTGCGAAGTACAGCAGGATTTTTCCGATTGTTCGCTCATGATTGATCCTGAGAATAAACAGCAGAGCCGAAAAAGTCAAGTTGATCAAATCATCCAACCGGTCAAGATGGGGAAAAGATTTCCCTTATTGTGTAAAAGTTTTCCATTATTGGGTGAAAGTTTTCCTATTTCTTTTGCAAAGCTGCCACATCCAAATCATTAGCATAATCTTTCAACCGATTGTTATGTTACACGATTCACCATAAAATATCCTATACATGCTCATCCGGCATATATATTGCTTATCACTTTCATGCAGTATCGCTTTATAACGTTTTCATGATTCACACAAAATGGTCTCTGAAATTCTCGGAAATCGGAAAGGAATTTTACCATGTCGAAAACCAGTTCTTCAACCCCCACCCGCGTCCGGAGTTGGGCCGTCCAGCTTGGCGCTCTCGTCTTCTTACTCTTTTCCGTCACCACACCGGCGGCGGCTTCACCCGTCTATGCGGAAGCACGGCTAGATGGCGTTGTCCGGCAGGACGGCACCGCTGGCATGCAGCAAACCCCCTTCGATGTCGGCGGCGTCAATGCGACCACGGCGCAGGTCAACGAGGCCCTCCCCGAGTCTCAGGCAACCGGCACGATGGGTATCGCTGCCCGCCACGTTGCCATAAGCACCGGCGCTACCTCCAGCCACACGAGCCACACCTGGTACGATGCGTGGAACCAACCCTATAATGTGATCGACAGCCAGGCCACAGGCATGACGAGCCTTACAGCTCAGTTCTCGAGCACCTACCAGATCGGCTCGGCAACGCTCGCCGCCGGCACACCGGTGACCGTGGACCTCCTGTGGAATCTGCTAGGCTCAGTGTCACAGAGCTACGGCTACGCGGGAATCCATGTCGACACCTCCGGCAAGACCGGGGCATTAGGGGGAGGGAGTCCCAACCTTTATTCCTTTAACCACCTCCAGGATTGGGCGGTGGGACAAACGCATGACGGAACAAACCGGATTTTCGGCGACCCCGCCGGCGGGTCGGCGACGATCGACGCTTCGTTTACCGGCAGCGAGTCCCTGAAGGTCGGCGACATCTTCACCATTGGTGCCAACTTCGATGAGTTGCTGTACAGTTCCATCCACAGTGAGATTATCCCTCCGAGTACCACTTGGCGCACCTATACCGATGGTTGGGGAACGGCAAACCTCACGGCCGATCTCAACCTCTCGTCGGCCGACAACGTCGTCTTCACTCCCCTCGCCGTCCCCGAGCCCGCCTCCCTCCTCCTGATCGGAACCGGTCTGATCGGGCTGGCCGGATTGAGACAAAGGAACAGCCGCACTGAATGACCCGAGTGGAAGCACGAAAGGTCGAGGAGTTGGGACGATGCCGCCCCGGGTAAACCGGGACGCTACAGGGTTTTTACCCGGCATCGGTTTTCTTCATGGCCTTCATGTGCTTCATGGTAAATTGCTTTTCCGGTTTTGCTTTTCCTTTGCGCCCTTTGCGTCCTCTGCGAGATGCCGCTTGCCGCTTTTGCCTTTGGTATTGTTTTGTCCCTCTGTGCCTTTGCCCCTCTGCCCCTTGCCTTTGTCTCCGTGTTCTCTGTGTACTCCGTGGTGATATGCTTTTTGATTTCTCCGCGGTCAGGCGTTCCTGCGACTTGACACCCTCCCTGAAGATGGTAGACTTTAAATCATCCGTAGAAACCGTTGAGAAAGAAGTTCGAAATGAGACTTGAACTCTTCCAGTTTCCGACCTGACCTTACTGCATGAAGGTCCGTCGGGCCATCCGCAGACTTGAGGTCGATATGGAGTACAGGAACATCCTCTGGCCGCCGAACATCCGGCGCCTTATCCGGGAGGGGGGACGCTATCAGATCCCCTGCCTCTTCATCGACGGGAAGGCGATGTACGAATCGGACGATATCATAGGTTTCCTGCGGGAACATTTCCCCGCCCGCTGAATTCCCGTCACCGGGAACGCTGATGAAAGGAAAGAAGACAATGATCTTTGTTGCCGGGGGAACAGGCTTCGTCGGGCGCCGTCTCCTGAGAGGGTTGAAAGAGGAAGGACGGTCCATCCGGTGCCTCGTCCGGAACCGGGAAAAGGCGGAGTGGGTCGCAGGTCTCGGTTTCGAGGCCGCGGAAGGGGATATCTCCGATCCCGGATCCTTGAAGGGAGCGCTGGAGAGCATCGATACGGTGGTCCACCTCGTCGGAATCATCGAGGAAAAAGGCGGCGCCACCTTTGAGTCGGTCCACGTGAAGGGAACGGGACACCTCGTCAACGAAGCGGTTGCAGCCGGGGTGAAACACTTCTTCTACCAGTCGGCCCTCGGGGCGGATCCCGCCTCTCCCTTCGGCTACCTGAAAACAAAAGCCAAGGCGGAGGAGATCGTCACCTCTTCCGGAATCGATTATACGATCTTCCGCCCTTCCCTGATCGTAGGGGAGGGGGACGGCTTCACCGAACGGATGAAGCAGATCGTCTCCCTCGGCCCGGTCGTCCCCGTGCCGGGTGACGGGACGGCCCGCTTCCAGCCCTTTTCCGTAGACGACTGGTACCGTGCATTCCAAAAGGTGCTTGACGGCAAGGTGGAACGGAACCGAACCTACGAGATGGGGGGAGCCGAGCAGTTGACCTATAACGAGATCCTCCGGGAGATCCTGCTCGTCCTCCATCTGGACAAACTGATCGTTCATCTGCCGATGGGGCTTACACGGTTGATGCTTCCTTTCATGGGGCCGGCAAGATCGGTCGCCTCCCTCCTCGGGAAGGAGATCCCCGAGGTTACGGCCGACCTCCTCGCCCTTCTCAGCCGGGACAATATCTGTGCCATCGATTCCCTGGAGAAAGATTTCGGGATCGAACCGATCCCCTTCGCGGAGGCACTCCGATCCTTCCTGAAGTAATCCCCTCTTCGGAGAGAGACGGCAATTTCCATGGTTTCAATCTTCGGTCAACCGGAACCAGGCAGCCAGGATCCCCATGTACCAGGCAAAACTCAGAAGGGCCGTGACCGCATCAAAGAAAGCGAAATCGGTCAGTGGACGGAAGAAGCGGTCGTGAAAACAAAGGCAGGGGTTACGATCTCCACCGAACACGGGCCCCAGCAGGAGATCTATGAAGAAGAAGAGCTGCCAGGCATTACGGCGTATGTAACGCCCCAGCCGGAACCAGACACGGATGCTCCCCGTGAAACCGAGATCCTCCCTGAACATCCGCCGCAGGACCCGGAAATAGGGGGTCAACAAGAGCCGCCCCATCCCGCTTTGCACGGAATAGACATTCCGGGCACGCTCAAAGAAAATGAGAGTCCCCGTACTGTAAAGCCCCATGATGATCCCCATCAGTATGTAACGCCGATGGAAGCCTTCCACTTCAAACCGCCGGGCGGAGGTTGCAAGCACTCCGGGCAGGGTGATCCAGGCCCCCTCTTCCCGGATCCGTTCCGCCATCTCCTGGTCTTCGAGGAACGGGAAGGTCTCATCGAACCCACCGAGGCGTTCAAAATATCCCTTCGACAGCAGGAAGCCCTGGTCGCCGCTGGTGGTATTGGTTCTATTGAGACGGCTCTTGGCTTCGAGGAACCGGTAGGCCAGGGAGTTCCGGCCGTCGGACCGCTGAAAACGGAGGGGGAAATGGCCCGCCACGCCGTCACCGCCCAATCGCGAGATCTCCTCCCGTAACCGGTCGAGTGCGTTTGCAAGAAGGCGCGGGTCTTCCAGCCCGGAGTCTGCGTGGAGAAAGAGGAGGAATTCTCCCCGTGCGGCCCGGGCTCCGGCGTTCATCTGCCGTCCCCTCCCCCGCTCCGTCCGTACGACAACGGCATGAAATGATTCTGCGATCCGGCATGAATCGTCATGAGACCCTCCGTCGGCGATGATAATTTCCAGAGAGAGCCCTTGTTGATTCCGGAGAGAAGTGAGCAGGTCAGGCAGATGTTCCGCCTCATCCAGGACAGGAATGATCAGAGAAAGATAAGGTACAGACATTTTGTTCAGGAACGGTCCTGCTTCAGACGATCAAACTCACTGAAGGATCTTGAGACACAATCCTCGATGGCCACACCGCTGAAATAGTTTCCCGTCAGATAGAGTGACGTCTCCCGGAGTTTCTCATCGATCCGCCGGACCCACTCTTTGTGCCCGACACGAAGGGCGGGGAGGAGATTCTCCTTCTCCACGACATCGACCAGTTGATTCTCCGTAAGCCCGAGCAGTTCACAGGCACGCCGGACCTTTCCTTCCCGGTCGAGCCGGCCCGGCTTGAAGTGGAAGGTGAAGCCGCGGTATCGATGATGGGGAACCGTATCCCGGGAGACGATGGAATAGAAACTGTCTTCGGCCGCCACGGCCCCTGCGAAGGGAGGTAGGGAAAGATCCTTCTTCTCGACAACAACCCCAAGCGATTCGATCCGTACCGTCTTGATACAATGCAATTCACCGGCAAGATCGGGCAAGGTTTCATCCAGCAGTGAGGCCGCCGTCGAAGCGGGAACGGCCAATGCCACGGAGGGAGACCGAACTTCCCTCCCCTCCCTCAGGAGAACCCGGAAGTCCCGGCCCTCCTTCCGCAGAACGGAAACACCTTCTCCGAAACGGACCTCCAACCCCTTCTGAGAGGTGGCGGCACCGGCAAGACTCTGAAGACCCCGGCGAAAGGTGAAGCTCTTCAAGACATCCTTGCGACGGGAACGCTTTTTGAACAGCATGTCGGCCGGGAAATCGCCCGTTTCCTGGGAAAGAACGGAGTTGAAAAGGTGAGAAAAGAGGGTTTTGAAATTTTTTCTCCCGACGATGGGACCGTAGTAGGAGGCGACGCTTTGCCCTTCCTTCCTGAGCCGGAAAAGGCGGGGAACGGAGAGCAGCAGTTCCGAAAAATTGATGCACGAGGGAATCGATTTCAAGCGATCCTCCCGGATCATTTTAAAGGGGACCTTCGCCCGTGGCTGCAGTTGATCCTGAATCCCGCACCCCTCGATCATGGAGAGTAGATTCCCGTAGGAATTGTAACAGGTATGAGCGCCCAGCTCGAGCCAAAACCCCTCGCCGGAGCCATCATGGGTGTGGGAATGAAAAGCCCCGCCCGGACGGTCTTCCCTCTCGAGGATGACCGTCTTCATCCCCGCCCGGGCACAGCGGTATCCCAGGCTCATGCCGCTGATGCCCGCGCCGATAATGATGATGTCGCAGGTTTCCAATCCCGTCCCCTTTCAGGATTGGAAGTCGCGGTCCATGACGGTCTTTCTGCGGTCGGACCGGGCTTTCTCAATCGCCTGATCGCACATCTTCCGGATCAGATCGGAAAGGGCCGACGCAACATTTCCCGCCGTGTTCATCCCCGAAGCGGACCGGATATAATTCTTCACCTTCGAAACAACGACGAGCACCTCGTTCTCACTGCTCATATTCTTCCTCCTTTCAACGGAATACTGCTTTCAAAAAATCCCACCCTGCGGATTAATAGCAGATGAACCGGCAAATAACAAGGAAAATGATTCCCTTCGCCCTCGATGTTTTTGGTAGTCAATGCCGGGGAAACATGCTAAATTTATTTACAATTTGGACAATTCTCAACAGATCGACACCGAGAGAAGAACCATGAAGCGATATCCACGGTGTATATATCTCCTTATCCTCTACCTTTCTTTCTCTTGGCCCCTGTCCGGGTGCAAACAAAAAACGGCGGAGGAAGCCCCCTCCCCGGTGGAAGTGGAACTCCTTCGGGTCCACCCGCAGGATATTTCAGAACACTTTGCGGTCGGCGGCCTGCTGAAGGCAGGAGAAACCTCCATCATCACTGCGGAAATCAACGGGGCAATCCGGAAAGAATTTTACCGGGCGGGGGACCGGGTGGAAAAAGGCGATGTTCTCCTTGAATTCGATCCGGAGCCCTTTTCGCTGAACCTGGACGCCGCCGATGCAAACCTGGAAAAGGCCGAGGTCCGTTTTTCCAACCGCCGAAAGGAATACAACAGGCGACGTCAACTCCTGAAAGAGGGTTTCATCTCCACGGAGGAGGTGGACCAGGCGGAGCGGCTGTTTCAATCCGCAAAGGCCGACCTGGACGCGGCAAAGGCAAACCGGCAGCAGGCGGCAAGAGAAATGAGAAAGACCGAGGTCCGCTCTCCCCTCCCCGGAATCGTCGTTTCCCGTTATCGGGAGGTCGGGGAGCAGGTTCCGCCGGGAACTCCTCTTTTCAAGGTGGACGATATCCGACATCTCCGCATCATCGCCGGCGTTTCCGAAGAGCAGGTTTTGCAGATCAAAGAGAAACAACCCGTTACGGTGCGGATCGATCCTTTCGGCAAAAAAATCTTTTCAGGACGGGTGACACGAATCTCCGTCCCTGCCTCTGAACAAGGAGGAACCTTTCCCGTGGAGGTCGATCTCGCGAACCCTCAGGGACTCCTGAAACCGGGCATGGTTGCACAGGTCCTCTTCCCCGGAAGAATGCACCGGGGGGTTTTCCTGATTCCCCGGAACGCCGTTGTGAAGGAACTGGGGCGCAGTCGGGTCTGGCGGGTTCACAACGGCAGGGCCGCCGGTATCCCTGTTACACTCGGCGCCGACTTCGGTTTTGAAGTGGCCGTCACAAAAGGCCTTGCCCCCGGAGATCAGGTCGTCGTGATCGGGCAGGACAAATTGACGGAGGGTACGGCCGTTACCATCCGGAAGATCGACGAGGAGACGGACCGATGACGGTGGGGGCCTTTTCGGTCAAGAACCCTGTTTTCGTCAATCTCGTTCTCCTGTTGTTTGTGGTCCTCGGGATCACCTCTTTTCGAAGCATGCCCAGGGAAGTCTTTCCCTCGGTTCCCCTCGACATGGTGACGGTCACAACCGTCTATCCCGGCGTCTCGCCCGAAGAGATTGAAAAGATCATCACCATCCCGGAAGAGAACGCACTCCAGGGGGTGGATGGAATCAATGAGATCGATTCCCAGTCACGAGAGGGAATGAGCCTCATTCTGGCAAAGGTGGATCAGGACCGGGATCTGAAGAAGGTCTCCCAGGACATGGAAAGCGCCCTGAACCGGATGGACCCGCTGCCGGATGACGCCAAAAGCCCGGTGGTGCAAGAGATCGAGACCCGCTACCCCGTGATCAACATCTCGGTCTACGGGAACACTTCAGAGGATGTACGCCGGGAAATATCAGACGAGTTGGAAGACAGGATACTGGAGATTCCGGGGGTAGGTGAAGTTCTGAAATCCGGATACCGCGACCGGGAAATCTGGGTCGAAGTCGATCCTCATCGTCTCGACGCCTATCATCTGCCGATTTCCGAAGTCGTCCTGGCACTGAAACGACGGAATCTAAATCTTCCTGCCGGCATTCTCAAGGGGATCCGGCAAGAGTTTCTCATTCGAACAGTGGGGGAATTCCGATCGACAAAAGAGATCCTTGATACGGTGATCCGGAAAGGAACCGACGGCGGCATGGTCCGGATCCGGGACGTGGCGGATGTGAAGAATACCTTTGAAGAGGCCTCCCGGTTTGGACGTTCCAACGGCGCCAGAGCCATTACGCTGATCGTCACAAAACAGGCCCGGGGCGATACCATCAAGATTGCCGATGCCGTCAAAAAGCTGAAAAGCGACCTGGAATCCCATCTCCCGGCAGGCGCCCATCTCTCCCTCTCCCAGGACAATTCCCAGTGGATCCGAAACCGGCTCCATACCCTCTACGTGAACGGATCGATCGGATTCATCCTGGTCTGCACCATCCTCTTCCTGACATTGAACTGGCGGATCGCACTCTTTACGGCACTGGGAATCCCCTTCTCCTTCCTGGGAGCCTTCACCTTCATGAAATTCTTCGGCATGACCATCAACATGCTGACCCTCTTCTCCCTCATCGTCGTATTGGGGATCGTCGTCGACGATGCAATCATCATTGCGGAGAATGTCTTCCGTCACCTGGCCATGGGCAAGAGTCCGAGCCGTGCCGCCATTGAGGGAACCAACGAAGTCGTGACCCCCGTCTTTGCCGCTGTGAGTACCACCATTGCCGCCTTTCTTCCGATGTTGATGATGACGGGAATCCTGGGAAAATTCATGCGGGTCATCCCGATCGTAGTGAACTTTGCTCTCATCGCCTCCCTGGTCGAGGCTCTTCTGACCCTCCCCTCCCATCTGGCCGATTTCGCCCCCTCCACTTCACGGACACGCCCCCTTTTCGGTTCGGGGAAGCGCTTCCGGAGTTACAAACGGCGCTTTGCTCGGGCTCTGGGCTGGCTGCTGCGCCGAAGATACAAGGTCCTTCTCTCTCTCTTGCTGGTCACCATCGTGACCGGTCTGATTGCCCGGTATGAGATTCCCTTTGTTCTTTTCGACACCAACGATATCCCCTCCTTCATCGTACAGATCGAAACGCCGGAAGGCTCTCCGCTCATCCGGACCGAGGCGGTCATCGCCAGAATCGAAAAGCGGCTGCTCCGGTTTCCGAAGAACGAGATCACCACCCTCTCCTCTCTGGTGGGAAGTCACTTCGATCCCTCTTCCGGACGGACGCAGACCGGCACGCAGCTCGGACAGGTCATGGTGGAACTGCCTCAGTTTAATGCCGAGAACCGGGTCAACGGTTATCAAGTCCTGGAGAAAGCCCGCCGTGCCCTCCGGGGAATCAGCGGCATAAAGAAAATGGAATTCGTGAAGATCCAGGCCGGCCCCCCGGTGGGAAAGGCGGTAGAGGTCCGGATCCGGGGAAAAGAACTTCCCGTTCTGCGCCGTCTCTCCGGCAAGATCCAGGCATACCTGAAAACACTCCCCGGCACCCGGGATATCCAGGATGATCTCGAAGGGGGAAAGAAGGAATTAATCGTCCGGGTCGATGAGAAAAAAGCAGCCCTCTTCGGCATCCACGTGGAAGATGTCGCCCTGGCGTTGAAAAGCTATTACGGTGGGATCAAGACGAGCGAGATCCATCGCAAGAAAGACCAGATCGATGTCATTGTCCGGATGGCCCCGAAATTCCGGAGCGATTATACTCTCATCAAAACCCTGAAGGTCGCCAACGCATCGGGAGAGTTGATCCCGCTTTCGATGGTTACGAAACGCTCCCTTCAGGAGGGTTCGGGCGTGATTCGCAGAAAGGACCAGCGCCGGACCATCACCGTCACCGCCGATGTCGATACCGGCATCACCACCTCTTCGGCCGTCAAAAAGAAGATTGAAAAACAGTTCGGCACCCTTGCCGGAACCTATCCCGGTTACAGCTTCGCCTTCGCAGGGGAACAGAAAGAACAGATGGAATCGGTGCAGTCACTCATCGACGCCTTTCTCATATCGATCATCACGATCTACATCATTTTGGGAACCCTCTTCCGCTCCTTCATCCAGCCCTTCGTGGTCATGATCGCCGTCCCTTTCGCCTTTATCGGCGTGATCATCGGACACCTCGTAATGGGGATCTCCTTCGGTCTTCTGTCAATGATCGGGATGGTCGCCATGGTGGGGATCGTCGTCAACGACTCCCTCGTCCTGCTCGACTTCATCAACAAGAGCCGTTCCGCCGGCATGAGCCGATGGCGCTCCATCATCACCGCAACGGAGACACGGTTCCGGCCCATCATCCTCACATCGCTGACCACCATCGCCGGGGTTTCCACCCTCGCCTTTCAACGGACGGGCCAGGCGGCATTCCTCGCTCCCATGGCCCTCTCAATCTTCTGGGGCCTAACTTTTTCTACGATCCTGACCCTCGTCATCGTCCCCTGTTTTTTCGCCGTTGTGGAGGATGTGCAGATCTGGATCCGGAAAAAACTCGGGATAACAGTGGACTGGGCGGCGCGTGAGAAGGAACGGGCGAAGTTGTAGATTAAGATAACGAAAGGAGAGTAGAAAAGAATGAAGGACCTGCAAGATCTGAAAATCCTGATCCGCTCTCACTACCCGATCATCTGTATCGAAACAGTGGAAGAAGAACGGGCTGAAAATGTGGTCGCCCGGGTGGCCGAGGAACTCTATCTCCCCCTTTTCACCTGGAGTGCAACCCACGGTCTGAAACGGACGGGCGAGAAACAACCGGCCTACCAGACCCGGAATCCCATCGATGCCCTGAACTTCATCGAGGCTTCCAGCCTCGACGGGATCTATCTCTTCAAGGATCTCCATCACAATCTGACGGACCCCCTGATTACCCGCAAACTCCGGGATCTCTGCGAGGGATTCCGTACACGGGAACGCTCCATGATCCTTACGGCGCCTTCCTTCACCTTCCCGCCGGAACTCTCCCGTGAAATTGCACGGTACGATCTTGCCCTGCCGGGAAGAGAGGAACTCAAAAAACTGGTTCGGGAAGTCATCCGGAAGATCACCGCCCAGGAAAAAATCACCGTCCACATCGAGGGGAAAGACGGCAGCACGCTGATCAACAACCTGACCGGACTGACACTTACAGAAGCCGAACGGGTCCTTTACCGTGTCATTCTGAGGGACGGAAAACTCGATGCCGAGGATCTACCGGCACTCCTCTCTGCAAAAAAAGAAAAGGTGGAACAGTCGGGTGTTCTGGAATTTTATCCCAAGGAACCCTCTCTCAGTGACGTGGGGGGAATGAAAAACCTCAAACACTGGCTGGCCATCCGCAAGGGGGCCTTCGGCGAAAAGGCGACACAATTCGGCCTCACACCGCCCAAAGGGATCCTTCTCCTCGGTGTTCAGGGGTGCGGAAAAAGCCTGATGGCCAAGGCGGTGGCCCGGGAGTGGCAGCTTCCCCTTCTAAAGCTCGATGCGGCACGACTTTACAACAAATACATTGGGGAAACGGAGAAGAACCTGCAAAAGGCAATCCGGCTTGCCGAATCCATGGCGCCCACCGTACTCTGGATTGATGAAATCGAAAAAGCCCTGTCCGGCTCCGGCACGAGTGACGGAGACGGCGGAGTCTCGACCCGGATCCTGGGAACGCTCCTTTCCTGGCTCCAGGAGAAAACAGCATCCGTTTTCGTTGTCGCCACTTCCAACGACATTACGAAGCTTCCGCCCGAACTCCTTCGCAAAGGCCGGCTCGATGAGATCTTCTTCGTCGATCTGCCCAATACAGAGGAGCGGGAGGCCATTCTCCGTGTTCATTTAGAAAAGAAAGCCCGTGATCCTGCGGATTTTGATCTTCCGGCGCTGGTTGAGGCATCGAAGGGGTTCAGCGGTGCGGAGATCGAGCAGGCGATTATTTCCGCGCTCTATGCCGCCTTTTCCGGCCGAGGGGTACTCACCACGCAGGAGATCCTGAAGGAAATAAAAAGCACCTATCCCCTCTCGGTCGTCATGAAAGAAAAGATTGAAGCTTTGCGGGAATGGGCACAGGGACGAACGGTCCCGGCAAATTAAAGAATAGCTGTAACGACTCAGGCCGCCGTATTCACGGACAGGGTTACGAAGGAAGACCATCCGGACGGATCAGGCGGTCGCCCGTTTCCGATCCAGCAGTTGAATCCCCTCGATGATATATTCACTCTCCGCTTTCCGCTTCTCGGCATTCTCAAAAAGCGTGGAGACCATTTCGGAAACCTGCTGCACCATATCGGAAACCCGTTTAAATTCTTCGGACTGGCTGACCGTAGCCTGTGCGACTTCCTCCGTAATCTGACGAATGCTCTCGTTGGCCTCGGCCACCACCTTGCTGCCCCGGTTCTGCTCCTCAATACTCCGGGTCATCATCTGAATCATCTCGTTGACCCGATCCAACGCCTGCGAAACGTTTTCCGTACTTTTGACCTGCTCACGGGTGGCATGTTCAATCTGCCGGGTCATCCCGAGGGAGGTCACGGCACTCTCCAGGATCTTGTTCAGGGCGGCCCCGGACTTCCGGGAAAGCTTCACCCCGGTTTCCACCTGTTGAGGGATGGATTGAATCTTGGCGGTCGTTTCCCGGACCTCCTCCTGCAAGTCGAGGATCATCTCCTCAATCTCCCTGGATGAAGCCTTGGTCTTGTCGGAAAGGGCCCGAATCTCACTACTTACCACCCCGAACCCTTTTCCATGTTCCCCGGCCTGGTTGGAGATAATTGCAGCATTCAGCGCCAAGACATTTGTCTTTTCGTTGATGCTGTTGATCACCTCCAGGACCTCACTGATTTTTTCCGTCTTCCGGCCGAATCGTTCCATGATATGGACCGATTCCAGGACAATGTCCCGGATCTCACCGATACCGGAAATCGATTTCCGGACGAGGGAGACTCCTTCTTCCGCTTCCCCTTTCGCCTGTTCGGAAAGAACATTCGACTCCTTCGCATGAGACTCCACTTCCCGGATCGACATCCCCAGTTCCGTTGTGGAAGCAACGGTCTTCTCCGCTGCTTCCCGAAGGCCGCTCACTCCACCGGCCACCTCGTTTAAGGCACTGGACATTTCGTGAACGGAAGAAGCGGTTTCCGTCACGGCACCGGAGAGCCCCTCGGCATTGGCTGCGACTTGAAGCATATTGTTCCGGATCTCCTCGGCCCGGGCCGAAAGATCACCGACAATCTTTGCAAAGGCCTCTTTCTGGTTCAGGAGCCCCTCAAAATTCCGTTCCAGTTCCTGATCCAACCGGTTGATCCCGTCAAAGAGAGAGATGTTTGTCAGGGCCGTCGATCCCTGATCCGCCAGAATCTGCAGCGGAGAAAGTTTTTCATCCCGGATCGGTCTCCGACCGACCTTGTTGTCCACGGCAATCAACCCGATCGGCTTCCCCCGTTCCCGGAGTGGGATACAGACAAAAGAACGGGAGCGAAGTTCCGGGATCCGGTCATAGGGAGGTTGAAGACGCCAGTCTTTCGACATGACCGTGATATCCTCCACACGGATGGTTTCATTCTTCACAATTGTTCCGGCCAGAGCTCCTCCGACTTTGTCCAACGGAATCTTCAGGGTACGCCATCCCTCCCCCTTCTGTCCCCGTGTCGCACGGCAGAGAAGGTTTTTCCGTTCGTCATCCAGAAGGAAGAGGTTGATCCGGTCAAATTCCAGGACGGAATGGGCCCCTTCGGAGATCAGTTCCAGAACCTGATCCCTGTCTCGGGACTGCTGAATATCGGCGCCGATCTGATAGAGATTGGTCATGGCGGCACTGAGATGATGGAAACGGCTCTCAAACTTTTCTTTCTGCTCCTCGATCCGGTCGTGGGCCCTTTTCAATTGCTCCGCCTTCGCCTCGTCCCGGTCAAAGGCCGCGCCAACCAGATACCCCGTCACCCCCATCACCATGGAGGTCCCGAGGGTCATATAGACAAAAAGTGCAATCTGATGGACGGAACCGGAAAGCTCCGAAACAAAATACGGGATCAGGGCAAGATGAGGGGGACGGAAGAAAAAAGCGGAAATGATCAGCCATCCCAGCGGAGCACCAAACCCCATCAGAACTCCATTAATCGGATAGGAGACCCTTTTCAGAGGAGACCAGATGGAAAAGAGGTCGTAGATATCCTTTTTTTCTTTCATAAAAGAATCCCTCTCATGAACAAGAAACTGCATGCAGTAAAATCATTGCCGGAAATGTTCTCTGTAATTATTATAGTGCAGGTTCCCGGATTGGGAAACATTTTTTTCGCAATTCCGGAAAAGCGGCGGAAAGCGGAATCACACCTGACCAGGGGCCAGCAGAATCCCGTGAAAGGTCTTCTTCGTTTGATGGATTTTCCGGAGACGTTCCCGGTAATGAGGTTTCAGATCATAACGGATCTTTGCCAGGACATCCACCTCGTTCGTTGTATAGGCTACCCCCTCCACCTTCGAGGCCAGCGTGGGATCGGAGATTAAAAAAATCTCCGTCTCCAAGAGGTCACTGTAAATTTTCACGGCAAGACGGGAGCAGCTAAACTGTTCCGTCGTCATCGACAGAAGTTTCTGCAGCTGGTCGGGATCGGGCTCATAAGTTTTCATTGCTCAGTCCTTCATTCACCTGATCCAGCAGATGACGGACCACATCTTCGGCAAAGTCGACGGCCCCGGACTTGAGTGCCTTGGCCTCCGCCTGTTCGTTCTGCTCCAGGATGCTTGAGGCAAAGTATTCCTCACGAAGTTGAGCGGAAGGATGCCGGAAGAGAATTTTCCCCTCCCGGTTTTTCAGCGTGAGTTGAACGATCACGGAAAGGCGGTATTCACTGACGGTACTGGCAGCCGTTCGGGAAACGGACCCGTTGGAATATCCGACGATCCGTCCCTCCAGGATCTTGTCCGCACGGGGTTTTTCGACGACCAACACTCCGGCCCGGTTGAATTCGCGGATCACGGCACGGGTGATCACGGTCTGAATGTTCGGTTCGGAAGATTCATTCACGAAGATCGGAACGGCCACCGTACCGAATGCCGTGGGGGAAAGCGGACCGGCACCGGGATGATAGCCACAATTTGAAAAAACCGTAACGCACAACAATATCAAAGCAATTCGCATCGAATGTAAAGACATGGCTATCTCACAGACACGGAAGGAATGGTTTTTTCAGATGACAATATTCACCAGCTTCCCCGGCACCACGATCACCTTCCGGATCTCCTTCCCCCCCGTCAATTCACGAATTCTGGGATCGCTCAGAGCGGCCTCTTGCAGGACCTCCCGGGGAGAATCGGCCGGAACCCGGATCCGGCTTCTCAGCTTCCCCCGGATCTGAACAACCACGGTGATCTCCTCTTCTTTTGCAATCGTCTCATCGAAGTCCGGCCAACGGGCAACTCCAATCCCCCCGGCGTGCCCTAAGACCTCCCACATCTCTTCGGCGATATGGGGCGCAAAAGGAGAGAGAAGCAGCGTCAGAGACTCCAGCGATTCCCGCAAAACGGGGAGCATCGTATCCTCGATCTTTTCTTCCCGCAGGGGGTTCAAGAAATTCACAAATTCCATGATCGAGGCAATCGCCGTATTAAAATGGAAGCGACCGTCCAGATCATGAGTCACCTTCCGAATCGTCTGATGGGTTTTGCGCCGAAGGATCGTCCAGGATTCCGGGAGAGAATCCGGAATTGCACACTCCCGGCCGAGGTTGGAAAGTCGATCGGCAAAGTGTCCCACCAGCCGCCAGACGCGATGCAGAAAACGGTTGGCCCCTTCCACTCCCTGGTCGCTCCATTCGAGGTCTTTCTCCGGCGGTGCGGCAAAAAGGATAAAGAGCCGGGCCGTGTCGGCGCCGTACTTTCCAATCAGGAAGTCCGGATCGACCACGTTCCCCTTCGACTTGCTCATCTTGGCGCCGTCCTTGATCACCATCCCCTGCGTCAGCAGGTTGATAAAAGGCTCATCCGCGGAGACGAGCCCGAGATCCCGCAACACTTTGACGAAGAAGCGGGAATAGAGGAGGTGCATCACGGCATGCTCGATCCCCCCGATGTACTGATCCACCGGCATCCAGTAACCGGCTTCCTCTTTATCGAAAGGAGCCCCCTCCCGCCGGCGTGAGGCATAACGGAGAAAATACCAGGAGGATTCCACAAAGGTATCCAGGGTATCGGTCTCCCGCCGGGCCGGTTGTCCGCATCGCGGGCAGGAGGCCCGGACGAAGCGATCATGGGAAACAAGAGGGGATCCCCCTTCCCCCGTCAATTTCACATCCTCGGGGAGGAGAACGGGAAGTTCCGCATCCGGAACCGGGACCTCGCCGCAGGCGTCACAATAGAGGATGGGAATCGGTGCTCCCCAGTAGCGCTGCCGTGAGATTCCCCAGTCCCGGAGACGGTAGTTGACCGTTCGGTCTCCGATCCCGAGCCGTTTCACTTCTTCGGCAATCCGCTCCTTCGCCTCTTCACTGGGAAGACCGGAAAATTTGCCGGAATCAACCAGCACCCCGGGCGCCGTATAGGCCTCGGTCATTTCTTCCACCGTCAGCGTCGTATCGGGAGGCTGAATGACCACCTTCATGGAGATCTGATATTGCCGGGCAAACTCGAAGTCCCGCTGATCATGGGTCGGAACGGCCATAACCACGCCCGTGCCGTAATCCATGAGAACGAAATTCGCCAGGTAGATCGGGATCTTCTCACCCGTCATCGGGTGGATCGCGTAGGAGCCGGTAAAGACCCCTTCTTTCTCCAGGTCCTCCGAAGTCCTTTCCATACGGTCGACCTTTTTCATCCGCTCCACAAAGTCCTCAACGACCGCCTTCTGTTCCGGCATCACCAGGGAGGAAACCCTGGGGTGTTCCGGGGCCATACTCATGAAGGTCACACCAAAGAGGGTGTCGGGACGGGTCGTGAAAATACGGAGAGGTTCATCGGATCCCTCCACGCCGAATTCCACCTCTACGCCGTAGCTCTTGCCAATCCAGTTCTTCTGCATCGTAAGGACCCGTTCCGGCCATCCCGGCAGATTGTCGCACCCTTCAAGCAATTCATCGGCATAGTCGGTGATCCGGAAAAACCATTGAGGGAGTTTCTTCTGCACAACCTCTGAATCACAACGCCAGCAGCAATCATTCTCTACCTGTTCGTTGGCCAGCACGGTTTGACAGGATTCACACCAATTGACGGAAGACTCCTTTCTGTAGACCAGTCCCTTTTCCCTCATCTTCAGAAAGAACCATTGTTCCCACCGGTAATAGTCGGGATCACAGGTGGCCACCTCCCGGCCCCAGTCATAGGAAAGACCGATCCGTTTCAGTTCGTTGCGCATATAGTCGATATTTTCATAGGTCCAACGGGCGGGATGAACCCCATGCTTGATCGCCGCATTCTCCGCCGGCATGCCGAAGGCATCCCACCCCATGGGATGCAGGACGTTGTATCCCCGGAGCCTCCGGAAACGGGCAATAACATCCCCGATGGAATAGTTCCGGACATGTCCCATATGAACCCTGCCGGAAGGGTAAGGAAACATCTCCAGGACATAACATTTCTCTTTTTCCGGGTCGGGATCAGCCCGGAAGCACCCTTCTTTCTCCCAGGTCCTCTGCCATTTTTTTTCCACTTCCGACGGTTGATAATCGAGTTTCACCGTAACTCCTCGTTTCCCGCGTATTGATTTACAGATAATCCCGTTGCAAGCCTTTGTAAAGATTTCTTAACATAGCCTCCTGACTTTTTCAAGGGAAAAGCCCTTCCCCTGCGTGCAGGGGATGTGCTATGCTGAAAAGATAAAGGTTATCATAAGGTCTTACTCTCCAACAAAGAAATTTCCCCGCTGAGGTGTTGCAATGAAAGCCATGATCCTGGCTGCCGGGATGGGAGAACGTCTCCGACCGCTGACGAATGAGATCCCGAAACCGTTGGTCCCCGTCCTGAACCGTCCCCTCATTGAGTACAACCTTTCCCTATTGCAACGGCACGGCATCCGGGAGGTCGCCGTCAACCTCCACTATTTAGGGAAAATGATCCGTGACCACCTCGGGGACGGAAGCCGCTTCGGGTTAAAGATCCATTATTCCGAGGAACCGGATCTTCTCGGGACCGGAGGAGCCATCAAGAAGCTTCGTTCTTTTTTCGGGACCAAGCCATTCTTGGTAATCAACGCGGATATCCTCATCGACATCGACCTGAAGGACCTGGTCCTCTTTCATCGCTCACGGAAAGCCTTCGCCACGATGATCCTCCGACCCAATCCGGATGCCGTCCGGTATGGAACCATCGAAACCGACAACACCGGCCGAATCCGGGAATTCTTGGGCAAGGTAAGGACTTCCGAGACCGGCCTGACTCCCTGGATGTTCACGGGGGTCCATCTCTTTCATCCTTCTGTTTTAGACACGATGCCGGAGAAAGAACGTTTTTGTATCAATCGGGATGTCTACGCCCACTGGATCCGAAGCAACAAAGCCTGTTACGGATACGTCTACAAGGGATACTGGGAGGACCTGGGCACGATGGAAGACTACCTCCGGGCCAACCTGGCGATGGTACGACGTACAGGAGTATCGGAGATTGTCCGGTCGGAGGTACAGGCCGAGGAAGGAGTGATCCTGAATCCTCCCTGCCTGATCGGCGCGGGAACCATGATCGGGAAAGACGCCGTCGTCGGTCCGGATGTGGTCATCGGAAAGGATTGCCGGATCGGAGAAGGAGCGAAGATCACGGAATCGATCCTCTGGGATGGAGCGGCTCTCCCGGCCGGGGCAAAGATACACCACAAGATCATTACACGTTTTCAGCAGGTTACCCTGCAAACCGATGAAGAAGCCAGCCCCCCGGATGATCCGGCGGTCAAAGCCCCCGCCATACACAAATCTCCATAACGGAAGGCCCTATCCCTCCGGCTCAGGTGCATCATTTCCGAAAAGCCTTTCCCGGAGCCAGCGAAGACCGAACTGCAGGAGAGCGACATCATCTTCCCGCATCTTTTCCACCTCTTCCGGATCGACTTTGAATTTCTCCAGGAAAGAGCTGTCAAAGACAAAACGCCGGAAGCTGTCAATATCGTAACTGACCATATAGAAGAGTTGCAAAGAACGGTCCGTCGCCTGGGCGAGACCCAACGCTTTTTTGCGGAGAAGGATCTCCATCCACTCCCGGTTCATCCGGTCATAGAGCTCCGCCTCCTGATCTTCCCGCCAACTATTGACGGTCCATTTCGTATCTTCTTCAAATCCCCGGCAATGATCCTCCCGGATAAAAAAGTAAAAGTCTTCCTGATCCTTCACGGGGGCCCGTTTCATGGCGGCAAAACCGATGGGATAATAACGGCAGGTCGCGGGACGGTCGGTGTAAAGGGTGCAGCCGTCCGGAGAGACGAAGGGACAGCTATGGATCTCATCTTCGTTCATCTTCAGAATCACAACCGGCAGGTCGGTCTTCTCCAGCTCCTGGGGAAAGGTGTAACGTTCCAGGAACGCCTCCGAAGAAATTCCAAGCCGGTTCTTCATCCGGACGATGTCGTAGGGAGTGAGATAGATCCGGATCTCGCTACAGCATTTATTGAAGCAGGAGATCCCTTTGTGACAAAGGAATTGAAATGAGCTTTCACCGCTCAGTTTCAGGGGCTGAATGACTTTGTCTGAGGGAACCTTGTTTTTCATAGAATCTTCCTTTTTGAATGGATGAAGCCGTGTTCCGGACAACTCCCGGGAATCCCGGAAAAGCGGACAATCCCAGGGAAACAGGCAAAAAGAACTATTTTCCCACAGGCGGGAGAAAATCAGGGTTGATCTTATAAACCTTCCGAAAAGATTCCCGAGCCGCGGGGTAATCTCCCATCTCCTGCTCAAAATAGCCGAGATAATAGTAGAGGGCGGCATTGTCCGGTTCCTGCGGCGCCATCGACTTCAAAGCGGCCACGGCGCCGGCCCGGTCACCGCGGTAATACTGCCGGAGGACCTGCTGAAGACCGGACGCGTCGGCATGGAGGCTTACCTGTATCGCCGGCAGAATCAAGAGTATAGCCAGGCACAGAAGTATTTTTTTCATCGTAACACCTCCCGGAAGTTCAAATCTCTTCGTTTATTTTCCTTCCAGCCCTTCTTTCTGCTTACGGAGAAGAGCGGCGATCCCTTCCTCTTTCCAGTGCTTCTCCAGACGGTCTTTCGTCTTGAAAAATTGTTTTTTCAACTCCCCGGGTGAAACCTCCGCAATCACCCCAACGGTAGAGAGAATATACGGAGTCAGCCTCGATTCCTGCAACACCCGGCTGCCCGGCATGAAACTCCCCATCAGAATAATGATCACGGAAACCAGGAGACTCCCCTTGAGAAAACCGAAGAGACCGCCGATCAGATGATTCATCCATCCGAGCATCGCCTTCCTGGTCCACCGCTCCACATAGGTTCCCATGAGCCGTATGACGATCGAGGACCCGAGGAAGACGGCAACATACCCGAGGATCCTGGCCGCCGAATCATGATGAATATAGCGCATCAGGAACTCCGCAAGGTAGCCGTAGGTCTGGTTGGCGATCACGAAACCGAGGATCAGGGAACCGAGTGAAAAGACCTCCTTCACGACCCCCCGGAAGAGACTCATAACGAAGGTCGCCCCGACAATGACGATAATGATTGTATCAAGGAGATTCATGACAGGGTTGTTCCTTCCCGAACATGCCGGAACTCCCGGACCATCTTCTCACGGACTTCCGGATCCCGCAGAATCATAAGCCCGGTGAGCGCCAGGGCACAGGCCGCCTTTTTCATGACCGTCTCGGCCGCTTCACTCCTCGCCGCTTCCGCAAAACCTGCGGTATGAGGCATCGACTCAAAATCACAGATCAAAAGTTCCGGATGAATGGCCGGCACCCTGCGGCTGAGATTGCCGATATCCGAAGAACCGATATAACGCAGTTCATCCTGATCGTCAATGGGGATCCCGAACGCTTCTATCTTCTCCTGAAAGACCGCAGCCATCGTCCGGTTCGGCATCATTCCCTCGTAAACGGGCCCCGTGTTTTCAATCTCGAACGTACAGCCTGTCGCCCGCGCCGCCCCTTCGATACACCCCTTCACACATTCTACAAGCTTTTCCATGACCGGCCTTTCCAGTGCCCGAACGGCAATCCGTGCCTCGGTAAAAGCGGGGATGATATTCGGGGCGTCCCCTCCCCGGGTAATGATGCCGTGAATCCGGCCGTCATCGGGAACCTGCTGCCGAAGCGCATTGATCCCGGAAAAAGCAAGGATCATCGCATCAAGGGCATTGATGCCGAGTTCCGGAGCAGCCGCTGCATGACTGCTCTTCCCGTAAAAGGCGATGCGGAGCTCCGTCATGGCCAGGGTCCGTTTTACCACAGCATTTCGCACCGACGGATGGAACATAAGCGCCGCATCGATCCCGTCGAAACACCCCTTCTCTATCAGGCGGATCTTCCCGCCGTGCATTTCCTCGGCCGGGGTTCCTACCACCTGGACAGCACCGGCACACGCAGGGAAAACCGATACCAGTGCGGCACCGGCCCCGACACCGGCCGCAGCAATCAGGTTATGACCGCAGGCATGCCCGAGGTTCGGCAGGGCATCGTACTCGGCAAGGAAGGCGATCGTCGGACCCGGATCGGAACTTCGGGAGGCCCGGAAGGCCGTTGAGACCCCGCCGATGCCCGGCTCCACCTCAAACCCCTGTTGCTGCAGGAAGTCCGTGAGAAGTGCTGCGGCTTCCCATTCTTCATAACCTAATTCCGGCCGGTCGTGGATCGTACGGCTGATCCGAACCAGTTCCGGAAAAAGCGACTCAACCGTCTCAACAACTTTCTTCTCGAGAGAATCCATCCCGCGACCCTACCTTCTGACCGGCCGATGCTTTTTTTGCAACAAAGAATCACCGGTCCCGCTCCCCTTTTTCCCCTTCAAATGCTCCAGCGCCTGACGAGCCGCCTGCTGCTGTGCTTCCTTTTTGCTCTTGCCGCTCCCTTGACCGAGAACTTCCCCCTTGACGGAAAGTTCCATGACAAAGATCCGGTCATGGTCGGGACCGGTCGCCCGGCAGAGGGTATATTCCGGCAATACACCGAACCGTTCCTGACAGGCCTCCTGAAAGGTCGTCTTGTAATCAAAGGGATGTTTCTGTTCCACAACCTTCGGGATCAAGGTCTCAAAATGTTTCAGGATCACATCATAGGTCGCCCGGAATCCCTGATCCAGATAGATCCCGGCAATGACCGCTTCCAGGGCATCGGAGAGCAGAGAATCCTTCTCCCGGCCGCCGGTCTGCTCTTCCCCTTTGCCCAGGAAGAGAAAATCTCCGATCCCGATCTTCCGGGCGACCCCGGCCAGCGTGGTCTCATTGACCAGATTGGCCCGCGCCTTGGAAAGGGCACCTTCGTCCAGGTCCGGGTAGGCCCGATAGAGATAAATACTGATAATCAACCCCAGGACGGAGTCTCCCAGAAACTCCTGCCGTTCATTATCTTCCGGATGCAGGCCGGGGTTTTCATTACTGTGGGACTTGTGTGTCAGGGCCGTAATCAGGTAGGGAAGGTGGCGGAAAGAAACCCCAAGGTTTTTTTCCAACCGGGATAATCCATTCAACTCTGGGTTCATAGTGGACTCGAATAACCTGTGACGGTCCTCCGGCGGACCGTCACTCAGTCAACAGAACGGAACACCAGCGCACCGTTCGTTCCCCCAAACCCCATGGAGTTACTCAGGACGGTTCGCACCCGGGTACGACGCGCTTCGTTGGGTACGTAATCAAGATCGCATTCAGGATCGGGGACCTCATAGTTAACCGTGGGAGGCAGGATCCCCTCTTTGATCGCCATGGCCGAGAAGACCGCTTCAATCCCACCGGCGGCACCAAGGAGATGGCCGGTCATCGATTTCGTCGAACTGACGGCAACCTTCCGGGCGTGATCACCGAAGACCTTCTTGATCGCCATGGTCTCAAACTGATCATTAAACTTCGTGGATGTCCCATGGGCATTAATATAGTCGATCTCTTCCGGTGCGATTCCAGCGTCCTTGAGGGCCATGGTCATGCAACGGGCCGCCCCTTCCCCGTCGGGAGCGGGAGAGGTAATATGATACGCATCACCGCTCAAACCGTACCCTGCTACTTCCGCATAAATCGCGGCCCCCCGTTTTTTCGCCGACTCCATCTCTTCGAGGACCACCACACCTGCTCCTTCCGCAATCACGAAGCCGTCCCGTTCCGCATCAAAGGGCCGGCTTGCCCGTTCCGGCTCATCATTCCGTGTGGAAAGGGCCTTCATCGCGGAGAACCCTCCCACGGCGAGAGAACAGATCGTCGATTCCGTCCCGCCGGCGATCATGGCATCCGCCGCCCCGCGCTGGATCAACCGGAAGGCATCCCCAATGGAGTGCGTCCCGGTGGCACAAGCCGTGACCGGCGCCGAATTGGGGCCCCGGGCACCAAAACGGATGGCCACCTGTCCTGAAGCGAGATTGATAATCACCATGGGGATAAAGAAGGGGGTCACCCGACGCGGGCCGCGCTCCAGGAGGACCTTGTGATACTTCTCGATCGCGGGAAGCCCGCCGATCCCGGCGCCGACGATCACGCCGACTCGGTCGGCATTGCCCTCATCAATGACCAGGCCGGAATTTTCCATCGCCATCTGGCCGGCCGCAAGGGCATAATGGATGAAGGTATCCATTTTCTTCTGTTCTTTTTTCTCAATATAGCGATCGATTTCGAATCCCTTGACCTCGCCTGCAATCTGAGAAGGATATCCTTCCGGGTCAAACCGGGTAATCCGGTCGATCCCGGAACGGCCGTGAATCAACCCGTCCCAGGTCGTGGCAAGATCATTCCCCAGAGGGGTCACAACCCCCATCCCTGTGATCACAACTTTACGCATCGTTTCCATCCGCAAAAAAAGGGGGCCGCCCTCCCAAGGATCGGTTCCCCCTCATACATTTCTCCGCAAGGAATCAGGAGTGTGCCTTGATATAATCCACTGCGTGCTGCACAGTCGTAATTTTCTCCGCCTCTTCATCGGGAATCTCGATCCCGAACTCTTCCTCGAGGGCCATGACCAGTTCGACCGTATCGAGAGAATCGGCGCCCAGGTCATCGACAAAGGACGCTTCCGGCTTTACGTTTGCTGCATCGACATCCAACTGCTCCGCAATAATCTTCTTGACCTTTTCTTCCATTGTTTTCTTGCCTCCTAAATAAAAAATAAAACCCTCTACATTTCTGATAATACACCAATCACCGGATGATTATGCCTAGTCCGTACCATTTATCTTTTCCCTCTTTATTCTTTATGAGCACACGGACCTTTTTGCAAAGCCGTCACATTCAACCCATCCGCTTCCACGGCACAGCAGAAAGTTCCGGATGCAAGGCGCGAAGGTTTTGAGAAGTGAGGCGTACTGTTCCGTACGCCGCAACGCACTCAAAACCTGATAAACGCAGCAGATGGCGAAGCCGTCACATGTACATGCCGCCATTGACATGAATCACCTGCCCCGTAATATAGGCCGCCTCATCGGAAGCCAGAAACCGTACGGCGGAGGCGACATCCTCGGGGGACCCTAACTTGCCCATCGGGATCTGTGCGTAGAGATTCTCCTTCACATCCCCCGCCAGAGACTGCGTCATGGCCGTATCGATAAAGCCGGGCGCAACCGCGTTACAGGTAATTCCCCGGGAAGCGAGTTCGCGGGCCACGGTTTTTGTCAGGCCGATCACCCCCGCCTTGGAGGCCACGTAGTTGGCCTGTCCCGCATTCCCCATTGCTCCCACGATCGAGGCAATGTTGATGATCCGTCCGCTTCTCTGCTTCATCATCGGCCGGGCCACCGCCTTCGAACAGAGGAAGGAGCCTTTCAGATTAATGCTCAACACCAGGTCCCAGTCTTCTTCCTTCATCCGCATGAGAAGACCGTCTCTCGTGATCCCCGCATTGTTGACAAGAATGTCGATCTTTCCGAATTCGTCAATCCCCTTTCTGATCATCTCCGAGACCTCTTCGGCGTCGGCGACGTTTGCCTGCAGGGCAATCGCCTTACGACCGACGGCACGGATCTCCTCCGCCGTTTTCTCCGCCATCTCCAGGTTCACATCAGAGATAATACAGTCGGCGCCGTCCCGGCTCAAGGCCTGAGCAATCGATTTACCGATCCCCTGGGCCGAGCCGGTAACCAGTGCAACTTTTCCTTGCAGTGACATCAGACCTCCCTACCGGCCGGGATCTCTTTCAGAAGATTTTTCAGCCCCTCGGCATCGGCCGGATTAAAGACCCGCACGTTGCGATCAATTCTTCGGATCAGGTTGGACAGAACCTTTCCCGGCCCCACTTCGACAAAGATCTCGATCCCGCGAGCGAGCATGGCCCGGATGCTCTCCTCCCACCGCAGTGTCGACGTCAACTGTCGTACCAGGCCTTCTCTCACGGCCTCTGCAATACGGACTTCCTCAGCGGCAACATTGTTCATCAGCGGAACCGCCAGGTCCTCCATCGGCGTAACATCCAGGGCCTCCTGTAACTTTTTTGAGACCGGCTCCATCAGGGGCGAATGCGAAGGAACACTCACAGGCAGGACCAATGCACGCTTCGCTCCAGCCTCCTTCGCACGGTCGGAGGCAACCTGCACCGCTTCCCGCTCCCCGGAGATCACGATCTGCCCGGGGCAGTTCAGGTTGGCCGGGACAACCAAGCCATCGACATCTTCACAGATCTTCTGCAACAGTGCAAGTTCCATCCCGAGGATCGC
Organism: Deltaproteobacteria bacterium; assembly: GCA_013151235.1. Taxonomy (NCBI): domain Bacteria; kingdom Pseudomonadati; phylum Myxococcota; class Myxococcia; species Deltaproteobacteria bacterium. The sequence continues at coordinate 32,476 of JAADIO010000005.1, forward strand.
CGCCATGGCCCCCTCTCCTTCGGGCACGGCCTCCTGCATGAAAATTCCCCGTTTACGCACCAGGGAAACGGCATCAGCCAGGTCAAATCCCCCGGCCGCCGTGACAGCGCTGTATTCACCGAGGCTGTGCCCGGCCACGAAGGCCGGTTTCCATCCCGTTTCGGAATCAAGAACCCGGTACACCGCCATGCTCGTCGTCAGCAGCGCCGCCTGGGTCAGCTCCGTCCGGTTTAATTCCTTCGCCGGACCCTCCGTACAGAGACGGAGCAGATCAAGTTGAATGGTATCGGAGGCCTCTTCAAAGACACGGCGTGCCGCAATAAAATTTTGGACCAGATCGGCTCCCATCCCGACCGACTGAGAACCCTGACCCGGAAAGACAAAAGCTGTATTTTCCACTGAGAAATCTCCAACCCGGCAGAGCCGGAGCCAAACAACTTTTCACCGCAGAGGCGCAGAGGGCGCGAAGAAGAGCCTTTCCAGCAGGACACACCTCGCAATCTTCACTGCCTCTCTGCAGTGCAATCAATTTGCCTTGTGTTTTAACTAACGTCCGGTTTTACTCTGCGTCCTTTGCGTTTCTGCGGTAAAATTTTTATTTTCTGCAATCCGATTATTTCCGGAAGGCCTTGGTCATCATCGGAACGATCTCGAAAAGGTCCCCCACGATCCCGTAGGTCGCCGCTTTAAAGATCGGAGCCTCGGGATCCTTGTTGATCGCAACAATCACATCGGAAGATTGCATCCCCGCCAGATGCTGCACCGCACCGGAGATCCCGCAGGCAATATAGAGCTTGGGACAGACGGTCTTCCCGGTCTGGCCGACCTGGTGAGAGTAGGCGATCCACTCCGCATCGACGACCGCTCTGGAGGCCCCGACGGCACCGCCTAAAACCCTGGCCAAGTCCTCGATGACGGAAAAATTCTCTTTACTCCCCACGCCTCGCCCCCCGCTGACGATGATGTCGGCCTCGGTAATGTTGACGGTATCTTCGATCTCTTCAACGGTCTGAATCACCTCCCGATGAAGATCCGCTACGGTCCCGTTCATCATCACGGGAATCACCTCACCTTTACGGCCGGCTTCTTCCGGCGCCTGTTTGAAGACCTTGTGCCGGACCGTAGCCATCTGGGGCCGGTGATTGGGACAGAGGATCGTCGCCAGGATATTGCCGCCGAAGGCGGGGCGGGTCTGAAGAAGTTCCCGTTTCCCCGGATCGACATCCAGACCGGTGCAATCGGCGGTCAACCCCGTTCCGATCCGTGCCGCCACCCGGGGAATAAAGGAACGGCCGATGGCCGTCGCACCCGTGAGCACGATTTCCGGTTTCTCCTTTTCGATCAGGTCCGCCAGAACCGACGCATAGGCATCGCCGTTGAAGTCGGCCAACATGGGGTCATCGGCGAGATAGACCCGGTCGGCGCCGTGGGCGATCAACCATTCCGACTGTTGTGAGATCTCGTGACCGAGGAGAACGGCGCTCAGATGAGTATCGAGACGATCGGCCAGTTTTCGCCCTTCATTAAGCAGTTCCAGGACCACCGTAGAGATCTTTCCCTTCCGCTGCTCTGCAAAGACCCAGATCCCCCGGTAGGCCGAAAGATCCATCGAAGAGGCGGCGGACTGTTCCTCTTCCATCGTAAGGGCGACAAACTCACAGACCTCAACGCAGGCGCCGCAGAGGGTACACTCCTCGCTGATCACCGCGGTGCCGTCAATGATCTCGATGGCGCCGAACGGACACTGATCGGCACAGATGCCGCAACCCGTACATTTTTCCTTGCAGACGATAATCGCCATTCCCTGTTTCCTACACGATATTCAGCCGCTCAATCTCAGAGACCAGCCGCGCAACCTGCGCCTCCGGTTCCCCTTCGAGAATCTCTCCCTGACGGCGAAACTCCGGCATAAAGATCTTTGAAACCTTGGTGGGAGACCCCGAAAGGCCGAGACGAGCCGGATTGGCGCCGATCTCTTCGGCGCTCCAGACCGGAATCTCTATTTTTTTTGCCTTCATCTTTCCTTTCAGTGAAGGAAGGCGGGGTTCATTGATCTCCTTGACCACGGTAATCACGGCAGGGAGTCGGGTCTGCAAAAGGTCATACCCATCATCCATGAGCCGTTCCAGCCGCATGGTCCCCTCTGCGACTTCTTCGATCTTCCGCACATAGGCGGCAAATCCCCAGTGGAGATTCTCGGCGATCCCCGGCCCAACCTGGGCGGTGTCGCCATCAATGGCCTGTTTGCCGCAAAGGACAAGATCGGGTTCACCCATCTTTCGGATCGCCATGGCCAGCGTATAGGCGGTCGCAAGGGTATCGGAACCGGCGAAGGCACGGTCCGAAACGAGAACGGCCTCATCGGCCCCCAGAGAGATCCCTTCCCGCAGAGCGGCCTCCGCCTGGGGCGGCCCCATGGTCAGGAGTGTCACCTCCCCGCCGAACCGTTCCCTGAGCCGGAGCGCCTCTTCAAGGGCGTACATATCAAAGGGGTTCACAATGCTCGGCACCCCCTCACGGACGAGGGTGTTCGTCTCCGGATCGATCCGGACATCGGCCACATCAGGCACCTGTTTAATACAAACAACGATTCTCATCTTGAACTCTTCATTTTCATTCGATCAACCGGAACTTCGTCCGAAATCTGTGACGGCAATGTAAAAAATCCGGATGCAAGGCGCGAAGGTTTTGTGGAGTGAGGCATACTTTTTCGTACGTTCCAACGAACACAAAACCTGATAAACGTAGCAGACGGTTTTTTTACATTGCCGTCACTCACCCGACGGGGACCGCTTCTTTCTTCCCCGTATATTCCTTCACCAGTTCCAGGCCGATCACGTTACGCTGAATCTGGTTGGTCCCTTCGTAGATCTGAAGGATCTTGGCATCCCGCATCATCTTTTCCACCGGATACTCCCGCATGTAGCCGTACCCCCCCATGACCTGAACGGCATCCGTGGTCACGCGCATGGCCGTATCGGTAGCAAAGAGCTTCACCATCGCCGCTTCCTTGGAAAAGTTTTTCGGATTGCTGTCCATGAACTTACAGGTAGAATAAAGAAGCGACCGGGCCGCTTCGGTCTGGGTCGTCATATCGGCCAGCATATGCTGGATCGCCTGCTGGGCCACAATCGGCTTGCCGAACTGGACCCGGGTCTTGGCATAAACGACCGCCTCGTCGATCGCCCCCTGAGCCAGTCCCACTCCCTGGGCGGCAATGCCGGGACGGGACTTGTCGAGGGTCTTCATGGCGACAATGAACCCCATCCCCTCCCGGGAAAGAAGATTCTTCGCCGGGACCCGGCAATCCTCAAAGATCAGCTCCCGAGTAGCGGAGGCCCGAATCCCCATCTTTTTTTCTTTCTTTCCGAACTTGAACCCCTCCATCCCCTTTTCAAGGATGAAGGCCGAGGCACCCCGGGCCCCGCGGGACCGGTCGGTCATGGCAATCACCGTATAGATATCCGCCTCCCCGCCGTTCGTAATCCACTGCTTGGTGCCATTCAGGATATAAGAATCTCCGTCTTTCACGGCCGTCGTCTGAATCCCGCCGGCATCGGACCCGGCGTTCGGCTCGGTCAGCCCGAAAGCCGCCAGGCTCTTACCCGACGCAATCCGGGGGAGATAGGCTTCTTTCTGTTCTTCGTTTCCATAGAGGAGGATCGGATAGCAGCCGAGACCGCTCGCTGCAAAAGAGACCGAAACGGCAATACAGGCCCGGGAGAGCTGTTCGATGGCAATACAGTTTTCCAGTATCCCGCCTCCCATACCGCCGTATTCTTCAGGGATGTAGAGGCCGAACAGATCGGAATCAGCCAGGACATTTACGATTTCCCAGGGGAATTCCTCTTTTTCATCAAGTTTCGCCCGGACGGGGATCACCTTCTCTCGGGCGATCTGCGCGGCCAGGTCCCGGATCATCAACTGTTCTTCCGTCAAAAAATAGTCCATCACTGTCTCCCCTGATCAACACCCGTTTTTTTGTGGCTGTTAGTAACATATTTTCATGTGTACAGTCAAACTTTTTACGCAGCAGGCGGACTTTTTACGAGACCATCAAAGGTCCGGCAAAGGAAAAAGCTCCGAATGCAAGGCGCGAAGGTTTCGAGGAGTGAGGCATACTCGTTTGTACGTCACAGCAATCTCAGAACCCGACAAACGCAGCAGACGGACTTTTCTACAAAGCCGGCTACCATCGAACCATGGCGGAAGCCCAGGTCAGCCCCCCGCCGAAGGCCTCGAAGAGAATATGGTCCCCCTCATGCATCCGGCCCGCTGCGACGGCTTCATCAAGAGCGATTGGGATAGATGCCGCGGACGTATTCCCATAACGGTCGAGGTTTACCACGACCTTCTCCATCGGGAGCCCTAATCGTTTGGCCGTGGCGGAGATGATCCTGATATTAGCCTGATGGGGGACAAGAAGATCGACATCCCCACAGGTAAGCCCGTTCGCCTCCACTGCCTCCAGTACCGCCTCTTCAAGGGTTTTTACGGCCACCTTGAAAAGCTCGCTCCCCCGCATCATCAGGTACTCGGCCTCGGTCTGGATCAGCTCCTCGGTAATCGGGTTTCTGGATCCCTTCTTCGCCACCATGAGCATGTCGGCATAAGTCCCGTCGGCATGGAGATGGGTCGAGAGGATCCCTGATTCCCCCTCTTCCCCTTGCAGAAGAACCGCCCCGGCGCCGTCTCCGAAGAGAACACAGGTTGTCCGGTCCCGCCAGTCAAGAATCTTGGAGAACTTCTCGGCACCGATGACAAGTGCCCGTTTCACCGAACCGGCCCGGATAAACTGGTCGGCAATACCGAGACCGTAGATAAAACCGGAACAGGCGGCGGAGATATCGAAGGCCGCGACTCCGCTGATCCCTAAACGGTGCTGAACAATACAGGCGGAGGAGGGAAAGGACATATCGGGTGTGGCCGTTGCCAGAATGATCAGGTCGATCGACGAAGGCGCAATCCCGGTCTTTTCCACCACGGACCGGGCGGCATGAGCGGCCATATCCGAGGTCGTCTCCTCTGTGGCGGCAATCCGTCGCTCCCGGATCCCCGTCCGGGTTCGGATCCATTCATCAGTCGTATCCACCCGTTTTTCCAGGTCGGCATTTGTCAGAACACGATCGGGGAGATAACGCCCGGTTCCGATGATACGGCTTCTCAGCATCACGTTCCTAAGTGGTTTACAAGGGGCTTATTGAAAGATCACAGCGCCGGAGGATCGCATCTCCCGAATGACGCCGTCAAACTGCTGCATGCCGCCGGCGATCTTCTCCGGGATCCCGTGCCTCACACACTCGCCGGCACCCCGAATGCCATTCATGAGGGCCTTGACAGACGATCCGCCGTGGCTGATTATGACATTTCCGTTGATCCCGAGCAAAGGCGCCCCCCCGTACTCCGAATAGTCGAAACGTTTCCTGAAACGGGCAAAGGCCGGAGCAAGCAACGAATAGCCGATCTTCCGCCAACCGCTCGCTTCAATTTCGTCCCGCAGAACGATCCCCATGGCGGATGCAACCCCCTCGCTGATCTTCAGAGCGATATTCCCGACAAAGCCGTCACAGACAATCACGTCCACGTTCCCGTTATAGACATCCCGTCCTTCCACATTCCCGATGAAGTGGATCGGTAACGATTTTAACGTCTTCAGCACCTCCCGGGTCAGTTCCGTCCCCTTCATTTCCTCGGAACCTATGTTCAAAAGACCTACCGACGGGTTCTCCTTGCCGAGGATATGCCGGGCGTAGAGTTCGCCCATAATCGCAAACTGAATCAGATGGTAAGGCCGGGAATCGACATTGGCGCCGACATCAAGAATCAGAGAGACCCCCTTCACGTTCGGCAGCACGGTAGCGATCGCCGGCCGGTCCACACCGGGGACCGTGCGCAGGACGAACTGTGAGGTTGCCATAACGGCGCCGGTGTTGCCTGCACTCAAAAGAGCATCGGCGGCACCTTCCTTGACCAAATTCACGGCAAGACGGATCGATGAATTCTTTTTTTTACGGAGGGCTTCAACGGGAGACTCGTCCATCCGGACAACTTGTTCCGCATGATGGATGGTGATGCCCAGACCGGAGATGCGGTACTGTTCCAACTCCTCTCCGATCTTGGCCTCATCACCCACCAGGATGATCTCGTGTCCGAACTTCCCGGCGGCAAGAACAGCGCCCTCTACCACCCGTTGCGGAGCATAATCTCCGCCCATGGCATCGACGGCAATTTTCAATGGTTCCCCAGAATATTATAAAACGTGAAGGCACAGACGGACTTCTTGCAAAACCGCAAGTGTTATACCTCTTCGACAGCGATGACCTCTCGTCCCTTGTAGTGTCCGCAATTCGGGCAGACATAATGGGGCAGTTTCGGCTCCCGGCATTTCGGGCAGAGCGACAGGGATGCCGTTTTTGCCTTGATATGAGTCCTTCGCTGGTCACGACGCATCTTCGATTTTCTTCGTGTCGGTACGGCCATAATCTTTACCTCTCCTGATCCTTGTTGAGCAGTTCTTTTAATATTGCCAGACGGGGGTCCGTAACCGCCGGCGCACAACCGCACTCGCGGCGATTCCGGTTTTCACCGCATTGCGGGCAGATCCCGCGACAAGCCTCCCGGCACAGGGGCTGAGCAGGAAGAATCTCCGCCACCTGCCCCATGAGCAACTCATCGATATCGATCTCTCCGCCGCTGTAGTACAGGACATCCATCTCGTCGGCAACAAGCTCCACCTCGCCCCGCTGCCGCACTTCGGAGGCCGGACGATATTCCACATCAAAGGCCGCATCTTCCGTAAAACCGAAGGGGGCAAGACAGCGGCCGCATTGCAGGGTCAGCTTCGTCCGGATCTTCCCCGAAACGTTCACCGATTCTTCCACCCGGCTGAAAACGAGATGGGCGCGAATCTTCTCTTCAAAATGCAGATCCGGATCATTGGCAAAGAGCCGGTTCCCGTCCTCTTCCACCTCAACCCGTAATCCCTCCGAAGAGATCTCTCCAATGCAAACCTTCATGTGGATCTTTCCCTTGGACATCAGGGAATATTCATGAAAACAGGGCCTTCGGAAGACGGACCGCCGCCCTCAATAATGTCGTGGCGCATCCCGAAAGACCCTGTCCACTGCTAAAGTTATTTAATATACTGAGTCACCGGAGGAATGTCAAGGGGAAATTTCTCCCGAAAACCACGCCTAACCTCATGTAATCACAAAGAAATCATCAATTTAAGATAAGGATACGGACTCCTTGAGAATGCAGGAATCTATGTGGCGTCGGTATGACGAATGATCTTCCCTTCCACCATGTAGACGACCATCTCCGCTATATTGGTGGCATGATCGGCGATCCGCTCAAGGTACTTGGCAACGAATATGGTATTCGTCGCCCTTGTAATACTCGCCGGATCTTCAATCATATAAGTCAGCAGCTCGCGAAGAATCTGCTTGTTCAACTCATCAATTGCGTCATCCCCGCCGCAGACGGCATAAGCGAGGCGGGTATCGTGATGCACGAACGCATCAAGGGCATCTTTCAACATACGCTGCGCCATCTCGGCCATCCGGGGAATATCGATATAGGGCTTCAACCGGGACTCCCGGTTCAGCTCCAGAGTCCGTTCGGCGATATTAACCGCCTCATCGGCAATCCGCTCGATATCGGTGCTGATCTTCAGAGCCGTGGTCAGGAACCGGAGATCCCGTGCCGCCGGCTGCCGGAGTGCCAGGATCCGGATCGCCAGCTCGTCGATCTCCACCTCCAGACGATCACAGTCCGGGTCCCGGTCGATCACCTCCCCCGCAAGGCCCGAGTCCCTTTTCCGCAACGCCCGGATCGAATCCCGGATCATTTCCTCAGCAAGCCCTCCCATGTAGAGCAGCTTTTCCTTGAGCTGCGACAGATCCTGGTTGAACTGCTGGGAGGTGTGCTGGATATCCATGTAAACTCCTCTGAATTTTCAAGTTTCTCAAGAACGGTTCCCTACCCGAAACGGCCCGTGATATAGTCCTCCGTCCTCTTCTCCCCCGGCCGGGTGAAGATCACATCCGTTTCACCGAATTCTACCAGTTCTCCCATGTAAAAGAAACCGGTATAATCAGAGACGCGGGCCGCCTGCTGCATGTTATGGGTCACAATCACGATTGTGTAGTTGACCTTCAGCTCGTCGATCAGCTCTTCGATCCGGATCGTCGCCACCGGATCGAGCGCGGAACAGGGCTCATCCATCAGAATCACCTCCGGTTCCGTGGCCACCGCCCGGGCGATGCAAAGACGCTGCTGCTGCCCCCCGGAGAGCGCCGTCGCTGATTTCCCGAGCTGGTCTTTGACCTCCTCCCAGAGGGCCGACTGTTTCAGCGCCCGTTCCACCCGGCCATCGAGTTCTCCCCGGTTTCCGATCCCCTTCAGCTTCAGGCCGTAGGCGACGTTGTCATAGATCTTCATCGGAAAGGGGGTGGGCCGCTGAAAGACCATCCCCACCTTCATCCGAAGTTCGATGGGATCTACGGACGGGTCGAGGACATTGACCCCGTCGATGAGGACCTCCCCCGTGGCCCGGTGTCCCCGGTAGAGTTCGAACATCCGGTTGTAGGTCCGGATGTGGGTCGACTTCCCGCACCCGGAGGGACCGATGAAGGCGGTCACCCGGTTTTCGGCGATGTCGAGGGTGTTCCCCCTGAGTACGTGGTGATCCCCGTAGTAGAAATGAAGATCCCTCACGGAGATCTTGATCCTGTCATTCTTCGCGGACAAATTACTTCCTCCTGCCAAGGATGAACCGTGCGCTTACCGTAAAAAGAAGCACGCCGAAAGTGATGAGAAGCGCACCGCCCCATGCCATGGTCTGCCAGTCCTCGTACGGCGACATGGCATAGTTGAAAATCGTCACCGTGAGGTTCGCCATCGGTTCATTTAACGAATGGCTCCAGTACGGACTGTTCAGCGCCGTGAAGAGCAGCGGCGCCGTCTCGCCGGAGACCCGCGCCACGGCGAGCATCACGCCGGTGATGATCCCGGACCCGGCGCCCCGCAGGACTACATCGAAGGTCATCTTCCAGTAGGGAGCGCCCAGGGCCAGGGCCGCCTCCCGCAGATCATCCGGGACGAGCTTGAGCATCTCTTCGGTCGTCCGGGTCACCACGGGAAGCATGATGATCGCGAGCGCAAGGGCCCCGGAATAACCGGAAAAGGACCCCGTCCGGACGACCACAAGGGTGTAGACGAAGATACCGATCACAATGGAGGGTGCACTCATCAAGATATCGGAACAGAAACGAACGGAGACCCCGAAGAGGTTCGTCCGCCCGAACTCCGCCAAGTAGATCCCGGCGAAAATGCCGACGGTAACACCGATCACCGTGGCCAGGGCCGTGATCATAAGCGTCCCGACAATGGCGTTGGCCAGTCCGCCGCCCGGGATCCCCGGCGGCGAGGGGAGTTCGGTGAAGAAGGACCCGTTGATGGCCGGAAGGCCGCGAAGCAGGATCACCGTCAGGATCCACACGAGGGCGACGAGCCCCGTCAGCCCCGCGAAGGCTGAAAAAAGAAATACCGCTCGATTGACCCACCGGCGCACACGGAGGGCATGTCGCAGACTCATCGGCTCCCCTCCTTCCCGGTGATCCGCTTCAGCCAAAGCTGGGATGCCGCCAGAACCAGGAAAGTTATGAGGAAGAGGATCAGCCCTAATTCCACGAGGGAACTGAGATAGACCGGCCCCGATGCCTCGGTGAACTCGTTGGCCAGCGTGGAGGCAATGGTATTCCCTGCGGAGAAGAGTGACAGCGAAAGGGTATGGCTGTTTCCGATCACAAAGGTCACCGCCATGGTCTCACCCAGCGCCCGGCCTAACCCCAAGAAGAGCGCCCCGACAAGCCCCCGCATCCCGTAGGGGATGACGATATCCCGGGTCACCTCCCAGGTGGTACTCCCCATGCCGTAGGCCGACTCCTTCAAAAGATCGGGGACCATGAGAAATATGTCACGCGCAACCGAGGTCAGAAAGGGAAGGATCATCAAGGCCAGGATGATGGCGGCGGTGAGCATCCCGATCCCCATCGGCGGACCTTTGAAAAAGGGGAGGAAACCCGCATGTCTCCCCAACCATGGCTCAACATGATCGGCCATGATCGGGACGAAGATGAAGAGCCCCCACATCCCGTAGATAATGCTCGGAATCGCAGCAAGGAGTTCCACGGCAGTACCTATGACCTTCTGCAGAAAGGGGGGCGCCATCTCTACGAGAAAGAGGGCGATGCCGAGACTTAAGGGGAGAGCGATCATCATGGCAAGGAGAGTGGAAACCACGGTCCCGAAGATCGGCACAAGCGCCCCGAAATCCTGGGTCACCGGATTCCACGCATCGGAAACCAGAAAGTGCCAGCCGAACTTCTCCAGGGAAAGACGGGAGTTTTGCCAGAGTTCAAAGAGAATCCCGGCCATGAGAAGGAGAATCAGGGCGGCGAAGAAGGCCGTGAGAAAACGGAAGAGGGGATCGAGCCTCCCCGCCCGGACGGCCGGGATGGATCCACGATCGACGGATGCGATAGAAGGTTCCGCAGAGAAGACCTCCCGCCGGGAGAGCCGATCACCCCAGGCTTCTACTTCTTTTTCTGCTCTCCGATCCAGACCGGCCATAAGCGACCCTTCACTCCCTCACCTGAAATCTCTCTCCTGTGAGATCATCTGATGAAGAGTAAAAAATATCAGCAACGGGTTGTAGAGGGGACATCTTAAGAAATGGCCCGCACCACTCGTTGAAATTCATATTATGCACTACTTACAATCCCCTCTTTCCCCCTTCAAGAGGGGAAAACCCCGGAAGGGAGGGGGGATTTCCGTACGGCAAAGGGGGCTGCAACTACGGCCAGACACTCTCCCCCCCTGCGCGCAGGCGTTCGCCCCAGCTCTCCTCCATGAGGGATACGACATTGTCCGGCATCGGGACATAGTAGAGTCCAAGCGCTGCATTCCTCCCCTTCCGGTAACACCAGTCGAAGAATTTCAGGAGCGCAACCGCTTTCTCTTTGTCCCGCTGTTCCCTGTGAAGCAGGATGAAGGAGGCGCCGGTAATCGGCCAGCTATCCATCCCCGGCTGGTCGGTCAGGACGAGATAGTACCCTTTCGCACCCGCCCAGTCGGCGTTCGCGGCCGCGGCCCGGAAGCTCTTCCCGGTCGGCTCCACGAAACGACCGGCCCTGTTTTCAAGCGCAACGTGAGTCATCCGGTTCTGCAGGGCATAAGCATATTCCACGTAACCGATGGCGCCCGGGATTCTTTTTACGTACGCGGCCACCCCTTCATTGCCTTTACCGCCGATCCCGGCGGGCCACTGGAGCGCCTTGCCGAAGCCGATCCGCGCATGCCATTCCGGCGCCGTCTTATCAAGGTAGTTGGAAAAGATCCAGGTCGTGCCCGATCCGTCCGAACGGTGAACCACGGTAATTCCCCTTGCCGGGAGATCAAGACCCGGGTTGATCTTCTTCAGGGCGGCATCGTTCCACTGCGTGATCTTTCCGAGGAAGATATCGGCCAGAAGTCCGGGGGTCAGTTTCAGGGCGCCCGGGACGACACCGTCGAGATGCACGACAGGGACCACCCCGCCGACCACCATCGGGAACTGGATCAATCCGGATGACTCGAGTTCCTCCGACTTCAGGGGGGCATCCGATGCGCCGAAATCTACGGAATTCGCCTTGATCTGGCGGATCCCGCCGCCGGAACCGATCGACTGGTAATTAATCCGGACGCCGGTCTCTTTATGATAGAGGTAAGCCCATTTCGCATAGATGGGATAGGGAAAACTCGCCCCGGCGCCGTTTATGGTCTTTGTGCCTGCTGTAACGATTGTCGGCTGACAGAGCAAGACAACCATCAGCACAAGGACGATCACCCGCAACATTCTCATCAGAGTCTTTTGCATCTTTTTTCTCCTCACAGTTTGCATTTTATTTCTCAATTGTTAGAGTTTTGTTAGCAGACGAACTTTTTGTAAAGCCGTCAGTATTCGAGCTGATACACCACCTGCACCCGCCTCTCATTCCCAAGGCGGGTCCCCGGCACAGGGACCTTCCCGCGTCCCGCGGCATCCTTTCCGTACTCCGTCGTTTCATAGGTCAGAAGGACCATATTCCCTCTGTAAATATCGAAGGAAAGACCGGCATCGGTCAGGTCGTATCCACCCTTCGTGGAGATCACACCATCGCGGTCGGGATCCAAACGGTCGTACCGGCCGAAGAGGGCAAGGCGCCGGTCGAAGACGGGAAGTTTTACCCGCCCGAAAATAGAATACCCGGCCGCATCGAGGCTTTGGTTATTTCTACCCACAAGGTCCCCGGCGGCGTTTCCCCTTGTCGTAAAATACTGGGCCGTCACGATCCCCAGTGGATGCTCGTAGCTGACCATCCCGAGACTGACCCGGTAATCGGGAACGTCCCCGCCCGTGGGCGCAACGTTCCCTTTACCATAAACCCCGAACCAGCTCAACTGCAGGCCGGGGAGTACCGAAGGGAGGGGCCGGAGCGTGACCCGCCCTTCCAGGACCTTGTTGTTGTTCTTCTCACCGGCATGATAACCGCCACCGTCATAGAGACCGACATGCCAGCTCCCGAAACGGCCGTCATAATGGCGGTTGCCGGTTTTGGCCCCGGCATCCTCCAGTTTCCCGCCGAAATTCCCCCGGATGCCGACACCGAGATCGGCGGAATTGAATATCCCCGCCCGCTCGACGGCCATGGTCCCCTGTGCCCGGTAGGGATTCACATGCTCCTCGAAATCGAGCCAGGGGATGTGTCCCAGGCCGAGTTCCGCCTTCATGTTCGTCAGCATCCCGAATCCCCGGGGCTTCAGTTCGGCATAGAGATATTTCAGCCTGGTTTTCCAGTCGCCGTTGCTCTCCTGATGAATGTCCGTCGTCATCCGTGCACCGAGCCATGGAAGGATTTTTTTCTTGACCGTAAAGTACCCGCGAGTCAGGGTGAACTTGTTGAAGCTGTCCGACTTGTTACCGGCCGCAGCCGCCCGCCCCGCAGAGTAATCGAAATAGCCAAGCATTCCCACGGAAACGCCCTTGAGACCGGAAGGAAGTTTCACCGCCGCCTCCTTTTCCTCCTCTTTCAACTCCCTTTTGAGTCCTTTTGCTTCTTCGGAGGTGATCACCCCCTTCTTCTTCAGAAGGTCGAGCAGCTTTCCATCGGAATCGGCTCGGACAGGCAGGACTGCCGCAAGCAGAAAGATTGTGGAAATCAACAGGATGGTCTTTCTCATTTTTTTCTCCTTTCATCTCATTATTGTTTGCCATCCATAAACATGGCCGGAAGATAGCCGCCCGATATTAGGATTTGATTAAGAAAGGATTTGAAAAGGGTTAAAAAGGAGAAAGGATATAAATTAAGAGTAAAAGAAAAAACGGGGAAAGAGGATCAGGCAAGGGGGAGGGAAATTGTGAAGGCACTCCCACGGCCGGGGGTACTCTCGACCGTAACCTCCCCGCCGTGGGCCAGGGCGATATGCTTGACGATGGCAAGCCCCAGCCCGGTGCCGCCCGGCTCCCGGCTCCGGTCCCGCTCGACACGGTAGAACCGTTCGAAGATCCGTGGGAGATCTTCCCGCGGGATCCCGGGACCTTCATCGGTGACACAAAGACGGAGATGATCCCCTTCCATCCCCGCTTCAACCCGTACTTTCTTCCCCTCCGGGCTGAACTTGACGGCATTCTCCACAAGATTCCGAAGCGCCTGTTCCAGCAGGCGGCCGTTGATCCGCGCTGAGAGTTCAGGGGGCACCTCATGTTCCAGGATGACCCCCTTTTCCTGTGCGGTCTTGCCGCATGATGCAAGCACCCGCTCCGCAAGGGGTGCAATATCCGTCTCCCCGAGCTTGACCCCCCCCCGCTCCGCCCCCTGTTCGATACGTGACAGCGCCAGCAGATCCTCGATCATGGCAAGAAGCCGGTGACTCTGCCGATGAATCACATCGAGGAACCGTCCCGCATCCTCCGGACGGTCGAGTGCCCCCTCCCGCAGAGTCTCGACGTACCCGGTGATGGAGGTGAGCGGCGTGCGAAGCTCGTGGGAAACGTTGTCGAAAAAGTCCCGCCGGACCTGCTCCAGCCGCTTAATCCGGGTGATATCGTTCAGGACGAAGCACACCATTCTTTGCACCGGAGGAGTCCCGCAGAATCGTGCCGTGCGCCTGGAGAAACTGTTCCCCTCCTGCAAAGATCACCAGTTCCTCCTCCACCGGTCCTCCGCAAGCAATGACCTTGCCGACGAATTCCTGCAGATCGAGGTCCCGGCTGACCTCGGCCAGCGCCTTCCCCCTCGCGATTTCGGCATGTACGCCGAAGAGAGAGGCCGCGGCACGGTTCATGGAAAGGACCCGCCGTTCCATGTCGATGGCAATCACCCCTTCCACCATCGCCGAAAGGAGGGCCTCCTGTTCGTTCCGCTGACGGACGATTGTATCGATCCGTTCCGAAAGCTGTGCAGCCATACTGTTCATGGCCACGGCGAGACTCCCTATGTGCCCGGAATCCGGGACCGGAAGACGGTAGTCGAGTTTTCCTCTGGCAAACTGCTCGGCCCCTTCACGCATCGTCATCAGGGGACGGCTGAGACGGCGATGGATCACGAGGCCCACCCCCGCGGAAAAGAGGGCGATCAGGACAATCCCGACGAATATCCGGTACTTCATGGAGGCGGCGAGATCCTCAAGGGTCGTGACGGGAACGGACGTCCGGACAATCCCGACAATCCGTCCCCCTTTACGCACCGCTTCAGCCCGGTACATCATCCGCTTCCGAAGGGTCCGGCTGAACCGGACCGATTCCCCCGAACCGCGGTCGAACGCTGCCACGACCTCGGGACGCCCGGCATGGTTTTCCATCTTCGCAGGATTTTCATCGGAATCCCCCGCAACGGTTCCATCCGGAAGTATAATCGTGATCCGCGTATCGGTCTTCCTGCCGAGTTCTTTACAGGTCCGGTCCACGGCAACGGGATCCTCCCCCCACCTCCCCTGCATGAGCACCTCGGTGAAACCGGCCCGGGCGGCGAGTTCCCCGGCCGTGCGGTCGAACAGAAAATCCTTCAGGGTGAACATGGCATACCACCCGAAGGCCCCCAGTGCAAGGACCAGGATCAGCAGATAGGCCGGATAAAGATGTCGGATCAGCCGCTTTTCCATTATTCCACCGCCTTCAGACGATACCCTACTCCCCGGACGGTTTCGATCTCCTTCCCGACCGGGCCGAGCTTCTTCCGCAAACCGACAATCTGGACATCAACGGATCGGTCGGTGACCGGATAGTCTTCTCCCCGCACGGCATCAACAATCTGGTAGCGGCTGTAAACCCAGCCGGGCCGCTTCGCCAAGAGATAAAGAATCCGGAACTCCGTCAGGGTCAGGTCAACCCTGCCTCCGTTGACACGAACCTCGTGCCGTCCCGGATCAATGGTCAACGCCCGGATCGCAAGGATCCGGCCCTCCGGAGAAGACTCAGACGGGACGCGGCGCAGTACCGCCCCGATTCGGGACAGGAGCACCTTCGGGCTGAACGGCTTGGTCACATAATCATCAGCGCCAAGGTCAAGACCGTGTATGATCTCCTCTTCATTCCCCTTCGCCGTCAACATTACGATCGGGATAGAGGCGGTCTCAGGATCGGCCCGGAGGAGCCGGCAGACCTCCCGGCCGTCGAGGCCGGGAAGCATGAGGTCGAGGACAACGAGGTCCGGACGGACCTCCCCGGCCCTGACGATCACCTCATCCCCCCGGTCAAGGGAGTCGACCCTGAAGCCCGCCCGTTCCAGGTGATAGCGGACCAGATCACGGATGTCTTTTTCATCATCGACAACGAGAATCCTGCGCGGCTCCATCCTCTCCCTTTCCGCGCCTGCGCCGCAGGCCTTCGCCGTATTCCACCGATTGCAGGAAAAGACCTCCGGGAGGCGCCGTCGGCCCGGCCTTCCTCCTGTCCCGCGCATCGAGGATCTCCTTCACTTTCTCCGGCGGGATCTTCCCCCGCCCCACTTCCACCAGGGTCCCTACGATATTCCTCACCATGTGCTGCAGGAAGGCATCGGCGGAGATGAAGAGCCGTATCCAATCATCTTCCCGGACGACATCCAGCCGATGTATCTCACGCACGGGGTGTTTCGCACAACAGTCGGAAGCCCGGAACGAAGAGAAATCGTGCCTCCCCACGAGACACCTGCCGGCCGTTTCCATCGCCGCCGTATCCAGGGGCCGGTTAATCAGCCAGCAACGATTACGCTCGAAGACGGACGGAAAGGAACGGTTCAGGATCACGTATCGGTATGTCTTGCCGACGGCGCTGAATCGTGCATGAAACTCCAACGGGACCTCTTCGACCTCACGAACCACGATATCATCGGGGAGGAGGGCATTCAAGCCTTTTCGGAACTTGCCGCATGAGATGGGGCAGTCGGCATGGAAGTGTGCGACCTGCCCCTCGGCATGAACCCCGGCGTCGGTCCGTCCCGAAGCAATCACCTTCGGACGAACGCCTGTGAGACGTTCGAGGACGCACTCCACAACTTCCTGGATCGTGAACCCGTTCGGCTGAACCTGCCAGCCGTGGTAGGCTGTCCCCTCATATTCGAGAGTCAATTTCAGGTTACGTGGCATGGCACAAGCTTCCATAATCGAGGGGTAATAAAGATCAAAACATATTGGAGATTCACACAGGAAAGAATCAAACAACGTTCACTGAAAAAGATCCGGGATCTTTCTACTCCGGTTCAGCGGAATAGGCATACTCCGAGGAGTTGACATAGCGATTGATCCCGCGGAAAAGCCCCTGCGCTACCTGTTCCCGGTAGGAACCTCTCCGCAGGCGTTTCTCTTCGGTGGGATTGCTGATGAAGGAAATCTCACTCAAAACACTCGGCATGTGCGCCCCGACGAGGACCACGAATGGAGCGCCCTTGACACCCAGGTTCTTCACCCCCCGGTAATCCCGGCTGAGGTCGGTCACGAGAGCCCCCTGCAGGGTCTCTGCCAGGCGGCTCGACTCCTGGGTCTTGTTGTTGAGCAGAAGATCATTCAGGATCTTCTCCAGATCACTCATTCGGTTTGATGCATAGAAATTTTCCCGAGCGGCGATCCTCTTGGCGCGCTTCGACGCGGCCAGATCGAGAAACCAGGTCTCAACGCCGCTGATGGATCGATTCCGGGCCGCATTGACATGAATCGATATAAAGAGGTCCGCCTTTGCCCTGTTGGCGATGGCCGTCCGTTCTTTCAAGGGAATATAGACATCCCGATCCCGGGTCATGACCACCTGCAGACCGAGCTTCTTCTCAAGCAGTTTCTTCAGACGCAGCCCGACATCAAGCGTGATATCCTTTTCCTTCAGACCGTCCCTGCTGATACAGCCGGGATCCTTCCCGCCGTGCCCCGGATCGATAATTACCTTGGCGATCTTCATCCCGAACTGTTCGGACAGCGAGGGAGAGCCTTCCACCGGATTGTGTGTTTCCTTCTTGAATTTGCTCAATCGTGTCAGAACGGAACCCTCGGCCGCGATATCGAGAACAACACGATCGGGAGAGGTCAGAGAGAAGACGGACACCTTTCGGGGGGTTGTAAAATCAAGGACGACACGAGCCGTTTTCGAATTGTATTGGCCCACGCGTATTCCCTTGAGATTTTTGTCCTCCACGGCAATCGGATTCTTGTTCAGACCAGGGGCCAGGCGTGTATTGCGCAGACTCAGATAAACCCTTTCCGGCCCGGTAAGATGGTGTTGCACAAAATCAGCAGGGCCATCAAGGTCGAGGACCACCCGAACATAGTCTTTGCCGATCCGGTGACGGACCCCGACAAGATGAACCGGCCCCCTATGCGGGGAAGGCGGTTTGACCGCCACCTTCGATTTGCCGGCCGGAGAAACCGGAGCGGAAAGACCGGAGCCCTTTCGGGGGAATCCGGCCGGCCGGGGCAGTTCTGCAAGACGGGCCTTCGCCTTCGACACCATGTCTCCCTTCGGGAACCAGGCCGGAATCTTGGCATAGGCCCGATAGGCCCGTGTCGGGTCTTTCTTGATCTTCCGGTAGATCTCCCCTACAAAATACTGGGCATCATCGGCATAACGGCTCTTCGGATAGTTCTCCGCAAGACGCCGGAAGATCCGCAGGGCCCGGTCCGAATCCCGGATGGCACGGGAACGTCTTCGCAGCTTCAACGTCACCACCCCGGCGTTGTAGAGGGCATCATCGGCACGACGGGAATCGGGATACCGGTCGGCCACGGATTCAAATTCCCGGATGACACGTTCCCACTGGTCCCGATACCTGATCTTTTTCCGGGAGTGAACCAGATGCCGGTAATCGCGTCGCGCTTTTCGGAAGGAATTCTCGGCGGCGCTTTTTGCAAGAACCCCGGCGGGATGGAGAGAGAGTAAAAAAAGGAAGAGGATACAAAAACAAAGATGTCTGCGCGATTTTTTGAAGAATCTGTTCATAATCGACATCTTATCAGATGATAGTTAAACTGAATTTTAAAGGAAAAATAACTAAATGTCAAGTTTTAATCAGGTTTTTTGTTGACGGGAAGGGGACGCCGGTGGAGAAACCGGAGAATCAGGGCTGATCCATAATCGTTGCGATCACCCGTTTCAGCTCCTGAATCTTGACCGGTTTATTGATATATTCGTGGGCGCCCAGCTGCATCGACTTAAGATAGGTTTCGACATCGCCGAAGGCCGTCACCATGATCACCCGTATCCCGGGATTGACCTTCTGGATTTCATCTAAAAGCTGCATTCCGTCCATCTCGGGCATCTTGATATCGGTGATCATGAGATCGAACTTCTTGTTTACCGAGAGGGAGAGTGCTTCCCTCCCGTCTCCGGCTGTTTCCACATAGAACCCCTCCTGCTGAAGGATCTCCGACAAGCCGTCACGGACATGCACTTCATCATCCACAAGCAGGATCGATTTTTTCGTTTCGTGGGCAGGCTGCATGGTGTTTGGGACTTTCACCTGTAATGGATAATACTTGTTTTCTATCACAGAAGGCGGAGATCGTCAAGACAAACGAAATATCCGTGTCGTCACAGAGTGTACCTTCATTATGCTGCTGTGCTATAATGCCGATCATGAAAGAAGCGATGCTCTATCGGAAGCTGGACCATTCCGTTGTCTTGTGTGATCTTTGCGGACACCGTTGCAGGATCAAGCCGGGCAAACGCGGAATCTGCGCTGTGCGGGAGAACCGGGATGGAATGCTCACGTCCATGGTCTACCGGAAGCTCATTGCGCGTTCCGTCGATCCGATCGAAAAGAAACCGCTCTTTCATTTCCTCCCCGGTTCCCTTTCCTATTCCATCGCCACGGTGGGATGCAATTTTCATTGCCGTCATTGCCAGAACGCGGAGATCGCCCAGATGCCTCACGATCGGAACAGAATCTTCGGGGAGGAGATTCCCCCACAGGAGATCGTTCGCCAAGCCGGAGAGATGGGCTGTGCCACCATCGCCTACACCTATACGGAACCGACGATCTTCTTTGAAACCGCGTATGAAACGGCCCGTATGGCACGAAGACAGGGAATCCGGAATGTCTTCGTGAGCAACGGCTACATGACGGAAGAGGCCATCGATTTGATCGCTCCCTACCTGGACGCAGTCAACATCGACCTGAAAGGACGGGAGTCCTTCTACCGGAAAATCTGCGGCGCCCATTTCCAGCCGGTGGTTGACTCAATCCGCCGGATGTATGAACGGGGAATCTGGGTGGAGGTCACCACGCTGGTCATCCCCGGCCTGAACGACGGCGAAGACGAGTTGAGATACATCGCCGATGTTATTGCCGCGATCGATCCCTCTATCCCCTGGCATCTCAGCGCCTTTCATCCGGCCTACCGATTAATGGATCGCCCCCCGACCTCAGCAGAGATCATCCGGAAAGCACGATCCATCGGCAGGAACCGGGGACTACAATATATCTTCGTAGGAAACCTTCCCGGAGAAGATGGGGAAGAAACACTGTGCCCCGGTTGCCGGAAGCAGGTGATCCGTCGTTCCGGCTACCGGATCCTTCAGAACAGCATCAAGAACGGGCTCTGTCCTGCCTGCGGGACAGGCATTGCCGGGGTCTGGAAGTAACGCCGGAGCAGGAGAGGGCGGGAAGACGAAAGACCATGGCACAACCACCGAGGCTCCCCGTTTCTACACTGATCTCCCCACCGTGAAGTTCAACAATCTCCCGGGCGATGGGAAGGCCCAGTCCGGTCCCCTCCTTCGTGACGGAGGATAACTGATAAAACTTCTCAAAAACACGATCCCGGGCCTCTTCCGGAATGCCCGGCCCACTGTCCTCGATCGACACGATCACCCACGGTTTTTCTTCCCGGCATCCTAACCTATTGCACGGATCCGTTTTCACCTCGGCCCGAATCTTTCCCCCTTCCGGAGTAAACTTTACGGCATTGCCGATCAGGTTCGACAACACCTGTCCCAGCCGTTGTTTATCGGCCGAGACATAAGGAAGATCGGGAGCATAGCTTTTCAGAACCTCGATTTTTTTCCGCACCATTGCACCACTGAAAACGGTCAGAAAATAATCGACGACTTCGACAGGATCGACGTCCTCCTTCCGGAGCTGAACAGACCGGCGGTTCTCCATCTTACTCAGATCGAGATAATCATTGATCAGGGCATTCATCCGCTCCGATTCGTCGGCAATCACCCGGAGGAACTCGACCTGGATCTCCTCCTTCTCTTCCCGATAGAGAAGGAGAAGGTCGGTATAGGCCTTAATCGCAGTCAGGGGCGTACGCAGTTCATGGGAGAGGGTATCAAAGAACTCCGTCCGGATCCGTACCTGTTCCCGAAGTTCCCTGATCTCCTCTTCAGGAGAGACCGAAACATCCTTACGGAACGCTTCCGCGGTCCGCTCTCCATCGCGGGAACGGACCTCCCGGCCCGGATCGTTTTTCAGACCTGACCTGTACATACAGGACCCTTTTACAAGCTATATGATTTCGTTTCAACGTCAGGAGATTAAAACAGTTCCTTTCCCCTTTTCGGCAGAAAAGGACTCCAACTTGAGCCGGGAGAAACAATCACCCTGTAACCTCCTGTATTTCTACAGATTCTTTGTTACGCTTAAAAAGAAATTCGAAGAATGTCCACAGTCGGGACCGGTCCCGTTTTCTGAAAGTTTCCCGTCACTGGCCGGATCTCTCATCTTCTGATATACTTTTCCCAGAAATACAGAAACTTCCCCAAGACGATGCGGATGAACCCGTGTCGCGAAAGGGAAACATTTTCCGGAGGGAAAGGAGGTATCGGTTATGGTAACAAAAATCTGTTCCGAACATACCCTCGACTGCAGGGAGATGGCATGCTCTGAGGTACTGGCAAAGCTGAAAGGCACGATGTCCGAGATGAAGCAGGGGGAGGTCGTGGAGGTATTCACCACCGATGTCTGTACCGAATATGATCTTCCGAACTGGGTACAGCGAAAGGGCAGCGAGCTGATTGCACAGGAACATGTGACGGTTTTTCACATTCGGAAGCAGTAAGGGACGAAAAAGGGGCCGGATTCAGCAACACCGGGAAGGGAGCTCAGGCCTGCCCCTTGCAAGAAACGCGTTCGTCATCATGCCGGGAGGCGGGAGGTTCGATAAAACGAAGAATCTCTTCGGCTTTCCGGGTGAGGGGCATCCGGGCCAGACTTTTCAGAAAATACTTCCCATAGGCCTTGGTATGGATTCTTCTGTCAAGAATGGAGAGGACGCCCCGGTCATTTCCGCTTCGGATCAACCGGCCGAACCCCTGTTTCAGGGCAATCGCCGCCTCGGGAAGCTGGTAGTCGTAAAAGGGGTTTCCGCCTCCTTTTCGCACGGCTTCGATCCGGGCCGCCACGACAGGATCCTGGGGCGCGGCAAAGGGAAGTTTGTCGACAATCACACAGGAGAGGGCCTCTCCCCGGACATCGATTCCCTGCCAGAAAGAACGGGTGGCAAAGAGAACCGACGCCGTGTCCTCCCGAAAATCATGAAGCAGTTCTTCACGTGAAGCCTCCCCCTGTTTGAGCAGCCGGTATTTCATTTTCCCTTGCAAAAGTTGATAAACGGCATCGAGGTTCCGGTTGCTGGTAAAGAGGACAAAGGCGCGCCCCCGCGTCCGTTCAAGAATTTTTTCAATCTCCCCGGCCGCCTCCCGGTCGAAATCACTCCCCCGCGGCTCACATTTCATCTGCGGAAGATAAAGAAGAGCCTGAGAGGCATAATCAAAGGGGGACGGCAGTGCAAGCTCCACCGCGTCACTCAAACCAAGCCGCCTTTTTATGTAGTCGAAACTCCCGCCCGCCGTCAAGGTGGCCGATGTGAGAACCGCACAGTCGGCGGGAGAGAAGATTTTCTCCTGCAGCTCCTTTGAAACATCAATAGGTGAGGCATGGAGGAAGACCCCTTTACCCCGGATCTCGCACCAGTAAACCTGCTGATAGTCCCGGCCATCGAGAATAAACTTCAACTCCTCATGGATCTCTTCACTTCTCCTGCGGCAGGAGGCAAGCTCTTCCTGTTTCTCCACAAAGGGGCGAAGCTCTTTCTGCAGTCCATGCAGACCGTGCAGGAGATCTTCTCCCCGGCCGGACTGCTTTTCCGTCCGTTTCTCCGGGACCATACGGAATCGATCCCCGCCGCTGAGAAAGGTGGAAAAGAATTCTTTTGCCAGAGCTTCCACCTTTTCGCAGAGCGCCTCCACCTTTTTCTTTCCCCGTGCACGTCCCATCCGTTTCAATCCCTGCCGGATGTCGCGGATCAGTTCTTCCAGACGGTAGTTGCTGACCTGAAGACCTAAATGATGGGTCGCCACCTCCTCGATCAGGTGAGCTTCATCAAAGATGACGCCCTCATAATCGGGGATCACCTCCCCGGCCCCCTTTTCCCGGATTTTTAGATCGGCAAAAAAGAGATGATGGTTGACAATCACAAGATCGGCCCGGGCGGCCTGCCGCCGCATCACCGTGATAAAGCAACGGTCCAGATCGGGACATTGCCCTCCCTGACAGGCCTCCCGCTGTGAATTGACCTGTTTCCAGAGGGACGAGGTCTCCTGCATCCCGGACAATTCAGCGACATCACCGGTCGTCGTCTTGTCCACCCAGGACTTCAGCGCTGCAAATCGTTCCCGGTCTCCGGGATCAATCAAAAGAGGAAACGCCTTGAATTGATGATAACGATTCCAGCAAAGATAATTACTGCGCCCTTTCATATAGGCGGCCAGAAAGGGCTTCCCAAGCAGATCCCGGAGGAGAGGAAGATCCTTGTAGAAAAGCTGCTCCTGCAATGCCTTGGTGCCGGTGGAGATCACCACCTTCCGGCCGGAAAGGACAGCCGGGACCAGATAGGCAAGGGTCTTCCCCGTCCCGGTCCCCGCTTCGACGAGGACATGCCGTCCCTGTCGGAATCCCTCCATCACCGTTTCACTCATCTTCAACTGCTGGGAGCGAAACTCATACCCCGGCAACTTTCGTGACAGAACCCCGCCGGGGCCGAAAATTCCATCAGGATGTATCTCTTCGTTCATTTTTCCTCCTGCAAACAGGCGCATCATAACACAGGGAGAGGAGGCGCTGCAAGAATGGAGAATCGCTTGATATTCCAGACGTGATTCGTTACAGTACACTGCAAAAAAAGGGAGAATGCCTTGGCCGGAACGGCAGGCAAGGAGAACCGTAAGAGCTGAAGGAGGAAAAGATGAACGGAAAAATTGGAGGAACTCTTTTTACATTGATCCTTTGCCTTTTGCTGGTCGGGAACGGCTGTAGCAAAAAGGGCTCGGAATCCGCTTCGGACACTCCAAAAGCAGCGTCGGAACGGCACGCATCCACCCTACCGACAGTGGGAGACCTTGAACAAGGCACGAAAGATGTTCAAAGCCTGATCCGGCAGGGAAACAGCGACATGGATGCCCACCGCTACCTGGATGCGGTCAATGCCTATACCCGGACGCTGGAGATCATCCCGGAAGATGTCGATGTCCGAATCGACATGGGAACTTGCTACCGAAAGATGGGAAAACCGGAAAAGGCGGTGCAGGCCTACCGCAAAGCCCTGAGCTATCAGCCGGACCACCCCAACGGACTGGCCAATCTCGGGGTGGTCCTGGCCTACGATCTTAAAGATCCGGCCGGTGCCGTAAAAGTCTGGGAGAAATTTCTCTCTCTTTATCCGAATCACCCCATGGCCGCCTCGATCCGGCAGGAGGTCCGAAGGATCCGAAGGATCCGCATAGGCAAAAACACGAAGAACAAATCGTGAGGAAACCGAATAAAAACCATTTAAAACCTCGTCAGAAGATGGGCGCTCCCCCTACCCCGCCTCTTCCGGCTCATCTTCAAGTTCGCCGAGCTGTTCCACCGTCTCCGCGGCCGGCAGCTCCTGCACGCGGTTGAGTTTCCGCCCGATATTCCGGGTCTTCCGTGCCGCCTCCTCGATCGTGTTGCTTGCCTCCTGCAATTTCTTCTGCGTCTTTTCGAGGATATAACCGAACTTGCCGAACTCCGTCTTCACGGCACCGAGAAGTACCCAAACCTCACTGGATCTTTTTTCGATCGCAAGGGTACGGAATCCCATCTGGAGACTGTTGATCAGAGCCGACAAAGTCGTGGGACCGGTCACCGTGATCCGGTACTTCCGCTGGAGCGTATCAAAAAGACCGGGACGATTGAGTACCTCGGCATACAACCCCTCCGTGGGGAGAAACATGATTGCAAAATCGGTGGTATAGGGCGGATCAAGATATTTCTCCCGGATATCCCTGGCGCTCTTCTTGATCCGTATCTCCAACTGTTTCGCCGCGTCCTCCACCCCGGCGGCATCGGCCCGCTCCCGAGCATCAAGGAGACGATCGTAATCCTCCCGCGGGAACTTCGCATCCAGAGGGAGCCAAACCTCATGGCCTGCGTCCTCCCCCTTTCCGGGAAGTTTGACGGCAAACTCCACCCGTTCCTTGCCTTTCTTCTTCGTGGCCACATTCCGTGCAAACTGATCCGGTGTCAGGAGTTCTTCGAGGATCGTCCCGAGTTGAATCTCTCCCCAGGTCCCCCGGGTCTTCACATGGGTCAGAACTCGTTTGAGATCCCCGACACCGGCGGCAAGGGTCTGCATCTCCCCCAGCCCCTGGTGAACCTTCTCCAGCCGTTCACTCACAAACTTAAAGGACTCCCCCAAACGTTTTTCGAGCGTCTCATGGAGTTTCTCATCCACCGTCGCCCGCATCTGTTCCAGCTTCAGACTGTTTTCTTCCTGCAGCCCCTGAAACTTCGTTTCCAGAGATTCCCGCAATCGTTCCAACTTCTGCTCACTGCTCTGTGTCAGATGAGCCAACTGGTTGGCAAAGGTATCGAGCTGGTTCTTCTGGAGTTGTGCAATCTCCGACATCCGGGTGAGGAGGGATTCGCCGGAGATACGAACGGAACGGCTCAATTCCTCCCGGCTTTGCTGTGCATGGATCCCCGTCTCTTCCCGGTTCCGGGAAATTTCCTCCTTGAAGGTCCGTTCAATCCGCTCCTGGTTCTTTTCCAGGTCGGCAAAGCGATGTTCCTGCAACGACCGTGCCCCGCGCCCCCGGAGGAAAACCAGGACCAGGATGACGCTATTCACCCCAACGAGCAGAAGGAGCAAAAGGAAAAAGAAATAATCAGGCATTCGCACCCCCTGTAAGGAGGGCCTCAAGCCGTAACCTTGCCTCCTCCTGATCCTCGGGAATTTTCTCCTGCACCTGCTCCAGAATCTCCATCCCCTCCTGTTTCCACCCCTTCTTCAGATAGACCTCCCCGATTCGGAGGAGATAGGTCCACCGGTTTTCCGGGTCGAGATAGAGAGCGTTGTTCAACAGCCCCAAGGCGATCTCCGGATCGTGCCCCTCCGCCAGATGAAGATCGGCAAGCCGTTGCATATCCCGTGCATTGTTCCCGTATTCCACCGCCTCCGAAAAATGCTCAATCGCCTGTTTGCGGTCTCCGGCAGCCACAGCCCATTCTCCCAACCGGCTGTGAATCTCGGGAAACTCGGGATCGACTTCCAGGACCGCCCGGTATCTCTCCAGGGAGCGTTCCATGTCGCCGGCCTTCAGGTGGATGTCGCCCATCATGAGAAAGGCGCCGATCTCATCAGGATGGGCCTCCAAGAGACGATCCAGAACGGAAAGGGCCTCTTCCCCCTGCTCCCTTTCGTGCAGGGCCGACGCAAAAACATACCCCAGTTCCAGGTCTTTCGGGTCGGACTCCCAGGCCCGGCGGAGAGACGCAACAGCCCGTTCCGATTCCCCCAGAAAAAGGAGAGCCCGTCCCATTTCCTTGTGAAGGATCGGATGATCCGGATGTGCTTGCAGAGCCTTTTCATAGCAGGAAATTGCCTTCGAAAAATCTTCGAGATTGGTGTAGGCATAGGCCAGGGCAAAATCCTCTCCCAGGGCACGGTAAGCCTCCGCCCGGTCCGGATCCAGAGTATGCACCAGGATCTCGAAATAATCCTTAGGATCCCCCTCGAAAACGGCCGCCTCATGATCGGAGGAACACTGCCCGCCCGGACAGTAGTTCTCATCCACGAAGAGGCGCTCCACCGACAAAGGAGGTGCGGAGTTCGGCGCCTCGCGGGAGAGCTTTTCTTCCACCCGTTCCCGGTCCGACTCCTCCTCGAAGAGGGAGAGCGCCAGATGATACCGTTCAACAGCTTCATCCGCCATACCGGAATCGTACAAGCGGTCCCCTTCCGCTTCATGACTTCGGGCCAGATGCGCCGTCACCTCGGCAAGTTTTCGTTCCACCTCCTCCAGAAGGGGGGCATCTTTCTTCCCGATCTTTTTAAGAAGACGTCCAAGGAGGAGACGCGCATCACCCCATTGCCCGGCGGCAATATGCTCCTCCGCCCGGTTCAGATCTTTTTCGGGACTTCCACCAAAGATGGATCTCAGAAACGACATTCAGATTCTCTCCTTTCCCCCGGCCACTACGGCAGGCATCATACAGTAAATCAGGTATATCAAGGAGGTTTTCGAAAGTCAATGGAGACCCGGAGACATTTCGGCACCTGCTTCGAAAACGGCCGTTACCGTAGTGCCCAACGAGTATGTCATCCGGAACATTCCGGTCCGCATCAACCCTGTACATTTCGATCGCACCCGGCAACACGGGAACCAAACCTACACCGGGCAGGACGAAGGCCCGGCCATAGCCCCTACTACTTCCAAGTCTCACAGCAGAGAACAGGAACGATCTACCCTTTCCGGGGGCGGGCCAGGTGGGCTTCCAGTTCATCCGGGGTTTCGATCAGGACGTCGTAGTATTCGCCGTAGCGTTCACAGTCGGGGGGCTGGTGGTCCCGGCAGATCTCGGAGCGTTCTTCATAGATCGTGCAGAGATTTTCCGGGGAGAGATAGATACATCTTCCCCTGGTCAGGACATGCCATCGGTGGTTCCGGATGAAGACGCTGACCGTATCAAAATGGAGCTGCCATTTCAGGACATCAATCTCCTCCCGGGTCCTTGGTCTTGTAATCATGACGGCAAGGTCACGGCAGCAGGTCGCCTCACATTCCAGGCAGACGTTTTTTTGTTCCGGATTTTTTTTTCTCCTGCGGGATTTGCTCCGGATATTTTTTGTTTTGCAAGAAGACATCGTTCGTTTTTCTCTGCACAAATGTCTCATGGGTTACTGAAAATATACATACCAGTAGAAATCGGCCACCCGCAGGGGAAGGGGCGGTTCTTTCACTTTCATGAATTGAGATTTCGGTATCTGCTCGATCGCAAGGATTTTTGGCTGGACGGTAACATAGGAAACCGGCAGCCGGCGGAAGAGGCGCCGGGGAATCCCGAATCCGTAATCAACGTGGTTCTCCCCCGCCAGGATAATAAGGATCTTTGATCGGCCTTGCGCACTCTGCAGGTATGCCGCCGCCGTTTCCGCCATCGTCTCCTCCCAAAAGGCCTGGACAAGAAAAAAGCGGTCCAGCATGCCCCGCCCCTGCGGATGTCCCTTGAAAACGGACGCGAGGTAACGTCTCTCATAAGGGTCGGACAAATCTATTTCAGGAAGGGAATCACGAAAAGTCTTCGGAAGATTTTCCAGTCCGTTTCGGGCGATTTTCAGTACCGCCGATTTCGGAGCGTTAAGTCCCAGTATGGGAATTTTTTTCTGCTTCAGCACCTTGAGAACCGGACGGTAATAGTCAATCTTCTCCCCCCAGTAGGCTTTCCAGAGCTTCCGAAACTCCTTGTCCGATCGGTTATTCTCCCGGTACCACCGGTCAAGGGCCTTCTGCGCCGTATAAGGAAACATTTCCATCCCGACGGAGACTCTCCCCGGAAAGCGTTCGGCCAATCCCCGGATGACCTCCGCCTGCATCCGGTGAACCCCCGGACTGTTATGAATTTCAGCAAGGTAGACAACCCGGGTACCACGGAGAAATTCGAAGAACTGCTCCGGATCAAGACGGTAACCGGTACGTACATGAACAATGGTATTCTCGCGGACCCCTCGGGAAGGATAAGGAAGATTTCGGTTTCCCTCCGGGAACCTGTGCAGGGCACACCCCACGAACGACCACAGCAGAATTCCGCAGAGCAAAACCTTTTTCAAAGACAAGGTCAGAGACTCCTTTCCGGGAGACCGTTTGCAGGGAAAGCCGAATTTTACGGAAACGTACCGAAAGGAAGGGCTCTTGTCAAGGTGAATGCATTATGTTACTCTTTTTCTCCGATCGCTCAATCTGATGGAGAGTTCATGTCATCTTTGCACAGGGTCAGCCTCTTCCACGGTATTGGACAGCGGCTGCTGATCTGGTTCAGTCTCTTCTTCCTGATCCCCCTGGTAACGGTCGGTTATACCGGCTACCGGCAGAGTAAGGCCGCCATTCAGCATCAGGTCTTTGAGCACTTTGAATCACTGCTGAATCTGCAACGAGATGCCCTCACGAACTACCTTCGCCAAAAAGAGATCCAGTTAAAAACAACGGTCACGGACAATGAGTTTCTGTTCATCGCCGCCGTGGTACTGCAGTCCACCACATTTTCCGACGAAAGCATACGGAATACCCGGGCCCGGCTGCAAAAGTACCTGAAAGAGAAGAACCACGAATTCGGGTCTAAGCTGCTTTGGATCACCGGCAAGGACGGCAGGGTCCTTGCTTCTTCCGATCCGGCCCTGATGGGGATGGACCGTAGTCAGGCCCCGGAGAGCGTTCAATACAGAAACCATCCCGCACCGGTCTTCAGCACCTACATGGAAGGAAACCACCACCCGGAGATCGTCGTCTCCTCCCCTATCAAGAGTGGCAACGGAGGTTTTCTCGGTCTCTTCAATCTTGTGATTCCCATGGAAGCAATCAATCGTATCCTGAAGAACCGGACCGGTCTTGGCAGAACAGGAGAAACCTTTCTTGTCAACAAAGCAGGATTCATTATTTCAAATTCCCGCTTTCAGAAGGAGGTCATCCTAAAAAAGAAGGTCAACCTGAAGGAGATGTACCAACGGGAAGGGTGGATCCGCTCGCATGCCTATGTCCGCGACTACCGGGGGGCCCAAGTGATTCAGCATTTTCTTCCCTTTCCCCGCTTCGGATGGACCCTGGTGGCGGAGATGGAAACCGCCGAGGCCTTCCGGGAAATTAATGTCCAACTACATCGGACCCTTCTCATCGGCTTGGGCCTTTTTTCCCTTCTGATCTTCGCCGCTTTACTTATTACCCGGAACCTGACCCGCCCGATTCACGCCCTCGTCGATGCGGCGCGGCGTGTGGGGGGAGGGGATCTGAATTTCCAGGTTGCAGACACTTCCGATGACGAGCTGGCCGAGCTGGCCTATGAATTCAATCGGATGACGGATAACCTGAAAGCATCCAAGAAAAAGATGGAAGAATGGAATGCAAGCATCCAGGAGGAAGTTCATCACCGAACGCAGGAACTGATTAAGTCGGAAATGAAGTTTCACAAGCTGATCGAAAAGGCTAACGACGCCATCTTCATCTTTAATGCCGAGACCCGTCTGTGTACTCTGGCCAACCTCAAGGCGGAGACTCTGACGGGGTTCAGCCAGAAGGAACTCCGGGAAACAACCTACACGGACCTTTTTCTGGTCGAAGACCGGGAACGGGTCGAGGACAACTACACGGAAGCGCTGAAAGAGGGGGCATCGAACCTTTACAAAATCCCGTTGCGCAGAAAAGATGAACGATATGTCTTTGTCGACATCAGCAACAGTCTGTTCGATTTTCAGAACCAGAAATTCATCAACGCCATTTTCCATGATGTTACGGAACAGCGCAAGATCGACCGGGAGCGGGAGGTCGTCTTCGAGATCTCCGACACCATCGCCAAGTCTTCCGACCTGTCGCAGATTCTCAGCGGAGCACTGGAAAACATCCTCTACAACCTGGAGTTGGGAATGGCGGCAATATTTCTTTACGAAGCGGAAACGGAAGAGCTTGTCCTTGCCCGTGCGGCAGGTTTTTCGGAAACTTTCCAAAAGGATTTTGCCCGTCTCTCTCTTCAGGCCCCGGACAGTATTGCCACCACGGCAGCCCGTGCCCGTTCAATCCAGATCATCGACCACCCTTACCGCGATGCTATGAGCCGATATGTCGGATCCCGCACCAACCCGGACGATCTGCAATCCGACTTCTGTCTCCCCCTGATCGCAGAGGGAACCTTGACCGGCGTACTGGAGCTGGTAACCAACCGGAAGCGGGGATTTTCCGGTGAAGACCTGATCCTTCTGGAAGCCCTTGCCAATCAACTCGCCGCCGGGATCTTCCGCATCCGGCTCGAGGCAGGAAAACATCAGGATGACCAGTTTCTGGCCGGGATTCTCACCGATTCCGTTGACGGAATCATCAGCATGGACGCCGAAGATCGAATTACCACCTGGAACAGCGGCGCCGAAAAGATCTTCCATTTCAGCAAAGAGGAAGTCCTGGGAACCCCCTTCCCCGCCCTGTTCCGGGAGGCGGGTCAGGTCTATCCGGACCCGGTCCGCCAGGAACTCCGGGAGAAGGGATTTATCCGGGATTACGAGATTAACAATATCACCCGTGAGGGACGGGAGGTTACCCTCCATATTTCCTTGACGGCGATCCGGGATCAGCGCCGGCAGATGATCGGGAGTTCCGCCGTCATTCGGGATATCACCGAACAGAAACAGATCCAGGAACAGATTCAGCGTTCCGAAAAACTGTCCAGCATCGGCCAGCTTGCCGCCGGCATTGCTCATGAGATCGGCACTCCTCTGAACATTATCTCCGGCAATGCAGAATACCTGATGATGGACATGGACCCGGACAATCCCCTCACGGAAGAACTTTCGATCATTCTTCAGCAAACCGACCGGATCACGCAACTGATTCAACAGTTGATGGATTTTGCCCGAGACAATCGGCCCCGTTTCGAACCGACCGATATTAATGCCCTGGTTCTCCAGACCCTGAACCTGACCCGGCATCAGATGGAAAAAAATGCCATCATCCTGCTGGAAGATCTGGACGAAGAAGTTCCGCCGACCGTGGCCGATGCCCATCAGCTTCAGCAGGTCCTTCTGAACATCATCATCAACGCACTGCATGCCATGCCGGAGGGAGGAACGCTGCAAATCCGGACGGCCCGGGATGAGGAACGGCAACAGGTGATCATCCGCATTCGTGATAACGGCTGCGGAATTCATCCCCAGGATTTGAAGAATATTTTTAACCCCTTCTTTACGACAAAAGAGGTCGGCCAGGGGACCGGTCTGGGACTGGCCGTCTGTCACCGAATCATGGAAAACCATCAGGGGCGGATCGAAGTGGAGAGCCGGCTCGGCGAAGGTTCGTGTTTTTCACTGCTCCTGCCTTTTCGGAGGACCGGGGAGGAAAACCCGGCCCGCGATGGAGCAATTGCTTCCCGGAAGAACCAAAAGAAATGGAGTCCGAAATGAATCCGTCGATATCAGTCCTGATTGTCGAAGACGAGGACAGGATGCGTGAACTGCTGCACAAAATCATCGCACGGGAAGGTTACGAGGTTGAAGAGGCGGCGAACGGCAGTACAGCCCTTGCCCGGATCGAGGATCATGTGTATGACATCGTTCTCACAGACATCAAGATGCCCGGCCTCAACGGCATCGAACTACTGAAAGAAATCAAGAAAATCTCTCCCCGGACCTACGTCATCATCATGACGGCTTTCGGAACAATCAATTCCGCCGTGGAGGCCATGAAGCAGGGAGCCTACGATTACATTTCGAAGCCTTTTAAACTGGACGAGATCCAGATCCTGATCCGGAAGATTATCGAAGAAAGGGCCCTGCGCCAGGAGGTGGATCATCTTCGCAAGGAGGTCCGCCGACGTTACCAATTCAACAACATCATCGGAAAGAGCAAAAAGATGCAGGAACTCTTCGACCTGATCGAGAAGATCGCCCGTGGAAAAAGTACCATACTCATCCATGGAAAAAGCGGAACGGGAAAAGAGTTGGTAGCCAAGGCGATTCACTACAACAGCCCCCGGAAGAACAAACCCTTTGTTCCCGTCAACTGCAGTGCCATTCCGGAAACCCTTCTGGAAAGTGAACTCTTCGGCCACATCAAAGGGGCCTTCACGGGCGCCGTGGCCAGTCATGCAGGACTTTTTGAGGAGGCGGACGGGGGAACCCTCTTTTTGGACGAGGTCGGAGAACTCTCCACGGCCATCCAGGTAAAATTGCTGCGGGTACTCCAGGAACGGGAGATCAAACCGGTAGGCGGAACGGAAAATCGGAAGATTGATCTCCGGCTGATCACGGCAACCAACCAGGATCTCCACCGGATGGTGGAGGAAGGGACCTTCCGTGAAGACCTCTATTACCGGCTGAACGTGATCCCGATCTACCTCCCGCCGCTCAAAATCCGGACGGAGGACATTCCCCTGCTGGTCCGCCACTTTCTCGCTCACTTCGGTGAAGAAAATCAGCGGCCGGACATTACAATCTCGCGGGAGGCACTCCAAATCCTGATGAATTACTCCTGGCCGGGCAATGTCCGAGAACTTGAGAACATCCTGGAACGGGCGGTCATCCTCTGTAGGGGCATTGAGATTACCGCCGACGATCTCCCCCCCCATCTCATTAAGGAAAGTACGGAAAAACGCCGGAACACCGACTTGCTTCATCTTCCCCTGCGGGAGGTCGAGATGGCACATATCAAGCGGGTTCTTGAAAGCGTGGGCGGACACAAGTTAAAGGCAGCCGAAATCCTCCAGATCGACCGTCGGACGCTTTACCGAAAATTGCAGAACAGCGACTGAAAAAACATTTACTTTCCGGCAACAATCCGATAAAATATAATTTTCTTCCCAACAGTCAACCCGACAAAGGAGAATCCCTCATGAAAGCCCATAAAATCATGAACCCGGCTCCGATCACGATCCAGGTGGATGCACCGCTTCATGAACTGATCAAGCTTTTCAATGCCCGCAAAATTGATGCTGCCTGCGTAATCGACAGAGAGAAACGGCTTGTCGGCATTGTCACGATCTACGAACTCTTTCAGGCCTACCTCCCGGATTACGTCATGATGAAAGAGGAACTTGCTCATCTGATGCCGGAAGGATACTTTGAAGGGGTCTGCAAAAAGATCAAGGACCACCCGGTCAGTGCAATCATGCGAACGGACTTCATCACCGTTGATGAGGACGACAGCCTCATCAGCGTCCTTGCCGATCTTGTCAAATACCGGTTACAGGTCACCCCGGTCACCCGGAATGGAATCCTGATCGGGACAATTCACAGGAAGGGCCTTCTGAGCTACACGAGCAGAATCTGCCTGGCGGATACTCCCACATCCAACGACTAAACCAACACCGAAGGAGGAACTTGCCATCATGGATCCGTTCTGGACTGGAACTCTGATTTTTATCCTGGCTTATGCCGTGATCGTTTCCGAAAAAATTCACAAGACCAAGGTTGCTCTGATCGGTGCAACCCTCATGCTTGTTCTGAAGATTCTGACACAGAGCGAGGCCTTCCACAGCGAAGAATTCGGAATCGACTACAACGTCATCTTTCTTCTCATCGGGATGATGATTATCATCGGGATCATGAAGAAGACCGGTGCCTTTGAATACGTGGCCATAAAATCGGCCAAGTTAGGCCGCGGGGAACCTTTCCGGATACTGACGATCTTCGCCATCATAACTGCAATCGCATCGGCGCTGCTCGACAACGTTACAACCGTCCTGCTTCTGGCGCCGGTCACCCTGCTGATCGCCGACGAACTGGATATCGATCCGATCCCGTTTCTCATCTCCGAAGCACTGGCCTCCAACATCGGAGGGACCGCCACCCTGATCGGAGACCCTCCCAACATCATGATTGCCAGCAAGGCCCGGCTCACTTTCATGGACTTCATCATTCACCTGACGCCGGTCATCATCATTATTATGATCGTCTTTCTTTTTACGTTGAAACTGATCTTTAAAAAGAAGCTCCGGACCAGTGAGAAGCTGAAAGAGCGGATCATGAACATGAACGAGAGGGAAATGATCAAGGACGCCCCCCTGCTGAAGAAATGTCTGGTCGTCCTTTCCCTGACCGTTCTAGGTTTCGTACTCCACGGGACCCTGCATCTCGAACCGGCCACCATCGCCCTGACCGGTGCTGCCGTCCTCTTCCTGATCTCGGGAGAGGACCCTCACACGGTTTTCATGGAGGTGGAGTGGCCGACGATCTTCTTCTTCATAGGACTTTTCATCATTGTGGGAGGTGTGGTCAAAGTAGGACTCATCGACAAACTAAGTCAGTTTATGATCGAAATCACGCACCCGACCAAGACAAGTATGTTCAACACCTCCATGGTCATGCTCTGGTTCTCGGCCTTTACCTCGGCCATCGTTGACAACATCCCTTTTGTAGCGACCATGAACCCTCTCATCCTCGATATGGCGAACACCATTTACCATGGCGGTAGTGCCGTCGCCCACGCCTTGCCGCCGGAGACAATCCATAATTCCGTACTCATGCCGGTCTGGTGGTCCCTTGCCCTCGGAGCCTGCCTGGGCGGGAACGGCACCGCCATCGGTGCCTCGGCAAACGTGATCATTGTCGGCATGGCGGAAAAATCAAAACGGCCGATCTCTTTCCTGAGATTTATGGCCTACGGATTCCCGATCATGGTGGAAACCCTCATTATCGCCATGATCTATGTTTGGGTACGGTATTACCTGCTGGCTTAGTTATTTATACAGGAGGGGCAGAATTTAAGACAGGGCGCTACAACTCTTCCGGATTGGCAAAGTCGTTTCCCGAGAAGAAAGGAGTCGGAAAGAAGAACTTGCTTATAATGGATAAAAAGGGAGGGGGGGGAATCCGGAACAGAAGGCGAACCATTCCGGGTGAACACTACTTCAATGCCGTATCAAGGATCTTCTCCGCCTGTTGTTCGGAGATCCCCTTGGCCTTTGAAATTTCCGAGCTGATCAGGTGCCGGGTATCACAGAGCATCTTCTTCTCCCCGAAAGAGAGTTCCTTGTTTTTTGAAAGCAGGCTGAGATTTCGAAAAACAATGGCAATCTCATAGATGGAGCCGGTCTTGATCTTTTCCATGCTCTCACGATAGCGCTTGTTCCAGTTCGGAAGAATACTCTTCGGCTTCTCCTTCAGTACCTTGACGACCTCTTTTACTTCGTTCGGCTGAATTACCTCCCGGATTCCGACTTTGTCAACATTCCCACAGGGGATCATGATCCGGGTGCCCTTCTCCATAATCTTGAGGACATAAAACTTCTGTTTGGTCCCCATTACATCTTTTTCTTCGATCGCTTCAATCACACCCAGACCATGCGAAGGATAAACAACGGTTTTTCCAATCTTATACATCAAGATCTCCTTAGGCAGATTCATTCAGTCGACCTGGAAAGGTCTATAAAATACATAAAATTAGAACCAATGTCAATAAAAATCTATCAAAATCGCAAAAGACCTGAATACACTTGACAAAAACAGAATGTTTGATTAGCATCCGGAAAGATTCTTTCCCTGTAACATACTGATAATCCGAACAATTTCACCAGGAAGGAAAGGAGATCCGCATGTCCAGGAGCCTATACGATTTCATCCCCGAAAATGCCCGAAAAAACCTCGGGTCGAACAGTAAGGTCTGTATCCTCAGTTCAAAGGATGTCTTCGATATCCTGAAACCGGAGAAGGTCATCGTCATGGCCTGCAACACCCGGATCCGGCATGTCATCCCGGGAATCATGCGGGCAGCTCAGGAACTGGATGCCGTCGTCGCCTATGAACTGGCCAAATCCGAAGGGAACCTCAAAGGAGGCTACACCGGCATGACACCGGAGACTTTCTTCGAGACAGTCGTCGGTTATGCCGAGGAAATGAACTTCACCACCCCCTTCTTCCTGCATGGCGACCACGTCACCACCAAGAGCCCCGACCCTGAGGTCGTGGGAGATTCCCGGGAGTTGATAGAGGCGGAACTTGCCGCAGGATACACCTCCATCGCCATTGACGCATCTTTCAATGAAAACCCGGACAACGTGAAGATCTCCACGGAACTGGGGAAAATCGTCCGTGAGGCGGGAGCGGGCCTCGAGGCCGAAGTGGGAGAGGTCTTGGGCACCGGTGTGGATGCACGGATCACTTCCGTGGAAGATGCCGTTGAATTCATTGAGGGAATGAATGCAAACGGGATCGTCCCCGATCTGCTGGCCATCAACAACGGTTCCAAACACGGCAACTACAAGCCGGGAGAAGATGTCCATATCGACCTGCAGAGAACCCAGGAGATCTACGACGCCGTCCGGAAATGGAACGTGGCCATTGCCCAGCACGGCATCACCGGAACTCCGGTCCATCTTTTAGGCCGGTTCGCCGATCACGGCATCCGGAAGGGTAACGTCGGGACCTTCTGGCAGAACGTCGCGCACGAAGGATTGCCGCCGGAGTTGATGCAGCAGATGCGGGAGTGGGCGGAGAAAGAAAAAACCGACATCAAAAAAGCCACGGTCGTCTTCAAGAAGGAGATCGACAGTATCCCCGAGGAATACCGTATCAGGATCGCAGACCAAGCTTATGAAAACGCCAAGGAGTTCATCACGAACTTCCGGGCCGAAGGCACGGCATCAAAAGTCATCAACGGGCTTACCGGCTGATCCTCATTTCAACGAACGGCCTGCCGCCCGGCGTCATCGTCTCGATGGACCGGGCGTTTTTTTTCATTCCCCGAAGACGACACCCAAAGGAGTCCGATCCCGCACGCCGCCGAGAGGAGCGACCCGGCAAAGATCCCGAACTTGGCGTAGGCGATCATGGCCGGGGTAAAAAAGGAGAGCATCGCGATGAAAAGGGACATGGTAAAACCGATCCCGCCCAGGAAACCGACCCCGGCCACATGACTCCATCGGACCCGCTCCGGCAACTCCGCCAGCCCTGACTTGACCGCCAGAAAAGAAAAAAGGGTAATCCCCAGGGGCTTTCCAAGAGTCAGCCCCGCTGCAATCCCGAGGGAAAGGGGGGCACGGAAGGCCCCGCCGAGATCGGTCCCGGCGAGGCTCAGGCCGCTGTTGACAAGGGCAAAGAGAGGGACAATGACGAATGCAACCCAGGGGGTCAGCCCATGCTCCATACGCTGCAGGGGACTTTCCACATGGCGGCAGGCCAGTTCGATCGACTGTACCCGGTTCTGGTGCTCCTCGTTTTCAAGAATGGAAAAGCCGCACCTGCCGGAAGGACAGTCGAAACCCTCCATAAGGTAACCGACCTCCCGGACAAATTTGTCGGTACCATACGTCCCCCGGGCGGGGATGGAAAGGGCAATGATGATTCCGGCCAAAGTAGCGTGGATACCGGAACCGAGAAGAGCCAGCCAGAGACAAAACCCCAGGACCCCGTAGGGGAGCAGTCGACGCACCCCTAAACGGTTGAGTGCAACAAGAGCGGCGGTAAAGAGAAACACGAGGAGAAGAGCGGAGAAAACGATCTTTTCCGTATAAAAGAGGGCAATAACAATCACGGCACCGATATCATCGGCAATGGCAAAGGCGGAAAGGAAGATCCTGAGCGTGGAAGGGACCCGTCTCCCCA
The DNA here is from genome assembly GCA_013151235.1 of Deltaproteobacteria bacterium. Lineage (NCBI taxonomy): Bacteria > Pseudomonadati > Myxococcota > Myxococcia > Deltaproteobacteria bacterium. The sequence continues at coordinate 70,558 of JAADIO010000005.1, forward strand.
GGACCGCGATAGCGCCGAGGGCGAAGGCGATGTCCGTGGCCATCGGAATGCCCCACCCCTTGGCCGTGGCTGTTCCATAGTTGAAGGCAAGGAAGGTCAGAGCGGGAACGATCATCCCTCCGGCGGCCGCAGCGACGGGAAGAACCGCCCGGCGGAAGGAGGCAAGCTCTCCCATCAGCATCTCCCGCTTGATCTCAAGCCCCACGATCAGGAAGAAGAGAACCATCAGGCCGTCGTTGATCCAGTGAAGCAGAGAGCGGGAGATCCCGAAGGGCCCCAAGGTGAGGCTCACCTCCGTATGGAGGAGATCCCGGTAGATCGCGGCAAAGGGTGAATTGGACCAGGCAAAAGCGAGCAGCGCCGCGCTGATCAGGAGGATGCTGCCGGCGGCCTCCTTCCGGAAAAATTGCTGGAAGGGCCGGATCAGGGGACCGGCAAAATCCCCCGGCGCAAGTAACACCTCTGCAACCTTCTCAAAACGGCCGGGACGCCCCCCCCTTTTTTGCATATTCAGCCCCCTTCTCTTCCATCTCAAGAACAAGTCTCGGAATTTGTTTCAATATAACGTACAGGGCAAGGTTGCGCAACGGATACTAAAATTCTCGGATGATCCTTCCCCGGAATCGGCCAGATTCCGGGGATCTCACCATAAGACAAACCCATTTCCGAGGCTTACCCGTCCTTTTTCCCAATCCGTAGACAATCTGTAGGCTCACATGGGTTATTTTAAGAGGAATCATGTACGGAACCGGACACCCCCGGGGGGGCAAACGGCATCTTCAATCTGTATATCCGGCGGACCGCCCGGGAATCGTCCTGATGCTCACATTTAACATTATTTAATAGGAGGAAGGTAATGAAAAAAGGCAGGAAAAGGATGGCGGCGGCAGGAATGGCATTGCTGGTGACCTTCATGATCGGAGGCTGCCGAGTATGGGGAAGGAGTCACCATGATCATCACACCTACACCGTGGGCGGTACTGTAACCGGATTGGGTACGCCGGATACGGTGGTGCTCCAAGACAACAGCGGGGACGACCTCAGCGTCACGACGGACGGTACTTTCATCTTTGGTACGTCCATAGCGAATGGCAGCAGGTATGAGGTAACGGTCAAGACCCAGCCGACCGGTCAGACCTGCACGGTTGCGAGCGGAAGCGGCACGGTCTCTGCGAAGAAGGTAACGGACGTGGCGGTAACCTGTGTGAACAATACCTACACTGTAGGCGGAACAGTGAGCGGGCTCTCCGGAACGGTGGTGCTGCAGGACAACGGCGGGGACGATCTCAGCGTCACGGCGAATAGCACCTTCACCTTTACCACCTCCGTCGCGCATGGAAACACTTACGCGGTCACCGTCTCGGCCCAACCGAGCGGTCAGCTCTGCACCGTTGCAAGCGGAAGCGGCACGATGGGATCGGCCAATGTGACGGGCGTGGCCGTCACCTGTTCTTCCACCATTGCCGTCAGTGGAACGGTGGAAGATTCCGACAGCGGCAATCTCATTGCAAACGTCACGATCGCTGCAAGGGATGCTTCAGACAACACCATGGCCACGGCTACCACGGACAGCTCCGGTGCCTTCTCCCTCAGCGTCCCGTCCGGGCAGGACTTCTACCTCCATGCCGACGGTGTATCGATCGGCAATACGACCTATGTCCCCGACAACAAGCAGATCGACAACCGCACATCGGACCTGACAGGGGTCAAGCTCTACCTGACGGACAGCATCATGGTCGCGACCGTCGCCGGATTGATCGGCGCGGACTCAAATGCCGACGCGTTCTTCAACTGGGACGTGGAGGATACAAACGGCGCCATCGACGGCGTCACCGCCACCGCATCCTCGCCGGAGGCTGTGATCCTCTACACGCAGACGGACGGTACCTATACCCAGACCGGACCGACCACGACCGGCGGCGGCGTAATCGGCTATCTCCCCAATCCGGGGGAGAACAGTACCGTTACGTTCACCCAAACCCCGGATAAGGCAACCGCCGGTTACTCGGTCGATACGACCTTCAAACTACGGCTTATTCCGGGAGAGTTCAGTTCTCCTTACGAACCGTAGAAAATGTATCAAACATCAACAGGGAGCCGGACCTTCTTTTTTGCCGGCTCCCTGTTATGACAGCACGCAACCTGCCCATCTCTCACATCCGGCCGATCATGTTGAAGCAACGGGAAATCTTCCGCCGGAACTCATTCTTTTCTCCTCCTGATTCAATCGCCGCGCGGTAAAAGGCGGCGGCTTTTCCCCATTCCTTCATCCGCTCATACTGCAACCCCAGAAAGGCTGCATAATGGGCATATGCCGCCCGGAGCCGGTCACGCCGAGACAACACCCATGCCCCCTGTTCACCCTGCAGGAATGACCCGCGGTAGAGGACCAAGGCCTGATCAATGAACGGACAGGCCGCGGCGGTTTTCCCCGCCCGGATCCGGGCATCCGCCTTCCGGATCAGTTTCATGAATGCCAGTGCATCGACCCGGCAATATCTACCGTCGAGAGTCAGCCTTCCGTCCTGGAATGATACGGTCTCCTTCCCGATCAACCTTCTCAGGCGGATGAGGGTCACCCCGAAAGATTTGTAGGCGGCATCCCCTTCGGCATCCGGCCAGAGGATGTCGCTGATTTCCGTCCAACTTACATTGGCCCCTCCCCGGGCAATACAGACTTTGAGCATCTCTATCGGTTTTTTCGGGACCTTTCCCGTGAAATGAAGAGGCACCCCCTCCAGGACCAGCTCGAACCGGCCCAATGTACGGATCTCAACCGGCCAGGGCCAGGCTGTGCATTCCCCTTCCGACTCATCATAGGACAGGCGCCGCCGCCGGATGAGTCCTCGGACATAGTCCTCCTCGATCCCGGAGTTCAATGCCCGGCCGCAGAGGCGCGCCATCCATCCGGGACGCCACCAGGAGAAGTTCACGTATCCCTCTTCCCTCCCGACCGCCATCGCCCTGCGAAGTTCGGTCAAACCTGATTGATCCTCCCCCCGATCAAAGGAGAAGGCCGAACGGGTCAGAAGGCCGAGGTATTCTACGGACCGGCTCTTCATTCGCCGTCCGATCCTGCAACCCGTGTCGAGATGGACCTTCGCTTCTTGACTCCGGCCCGATTCGTGCAGCAATTGGGACATGGCAATCCGGCTCTGCGCCTGTGCGTAATGAAGACCGGTCGCATCAGCGAATTTCAAAGCCTGTTCCTGCCGAACCAGCGCACGGGGAAGGTCTCCTTCGAGAAGCGCAAGCCAGGAGTTCTCGTAATTGTAATAAAAACGGTCGAGTTCCCGCCCTTTCTCCAGGACACCTGCCATCCGTCCCAGGAGTACACGTGCATTCTCAAGATCCCCGTCGGCGAGAAATGCCGCCACCCCCTGGATCATGAGGAGGAAATCCCAGACACGCACCCCGCTTTCCGATGCGATCCGGAGCCCTTCGTTCATCGCCTCGATGGTTTTATCACACGAACCGGAAAGCCAGGCCCATGCCTCGGCCATGTGGAGAGTAATCCGGGCCAGCGGGGACGCCTTACCCGCAAGGGCAATCTCTCCGAGCCTCTCCAGAAAGTATTCCGACTCCTGATACTCGCCCATCCACACGGCCCCGGTGTAGAGATAGAAACCGGTCAATATACGCAGGGTGGGATCAACATTCGACTCCAGGAGCCTGACGGCCTTCTCTTTCCAGAACTCGAAATATCGGTGTCCCGGTCTGCGGACAAGAAGGGCCGCAAAGATCCGCGGCGTAACCTGCGCGGAAACCTCGGGGGACGGAAAGCCCGGGTGGCGGTTCCAGAGCCGGTTCATGACGGCAATCCAATGGTCGAGGCGCTCCAGAGCGCCCATTCCGTGCAGGTAGGTTTCCACGATGCCGGCCCAGGCGAGCATGGCACCGGTTCGATCCTTGCCGCGTCGGAATCCCGTATAGGACCGCTCTAAGAACGAACGGCTTCCGGCCAGATCAAAGTACATCCGGCATACTCCCTCCCAATAGAGGATCTGCGGTGACGATTCACGCATCTCTTCCGGGAGGGCGGCAAGCCAGCCGAGGAGTGTGCAGCTACGTCCCTGCCCGAGGAGGGAAGGCGCATACCGGGCAATCAATACGGACAGGGAGTCCCACACCCCGTTCTCAAGAAAAAGTTGAGCTGCCTCCTCTATGGCACCTTCCTCTTCAAGACATGCGGCAGCAAGACTCCGGAGCCGGATCAAATCCTTTCTTTCGAACCGGTCATGTGCGGCTTTCACCAGGAAGGAACGGAAAAGCGGATGAAACCGGTATACCACAGGACGTAGCGCATGGCGTTCCGTAAAGCAGTTCTCCCGATACAGCCGGGAAAGGATCTTCCCTGCATCCGTTCGGCCGGAGACCACGGCCGCCGACCGGAGTGAAATTTCCTTCAGCAATGCCGTCCGGCACAAAAAGTCCCGAGTCGGTTCATTCATTCCCCGGAAGATCTCTTCTGCGAAGTAATCAAAGATTTCGTCCTCCGCCTGACTGTCCGGATGTTCCTTCCGGCCCGTCTCCGGTCCGCTCCCTTCCGACAGCAGAACCAGACCGGCGGCCCATCCCTTTGTAATGTGGCAAATCCGGCCGACTTCCTCGTTCCGGATACCGGGACGTCCTCTCAGTTTTATGAACGAGCGGCTCTCCTCCTCCGTGAACCGGAGGTCTTGCCATCCCATCCTTTGCAGTACACGGTTGGCCCTCATGCGGGACAGAAGCGGTGGGGGGGCGTCCCGGCTCACCAGGATGATATGTATATCTGCGGGAAGAACGGAAAGGGCCTCGCGCACCACATCGTAAAAAGGGGAACCGGCAGGAACCTCATGGCAATCGTCAAATACGATGACACACGGGGTTCCAAGGATTCCGTAAAGAGTCTCGAAATAACGGCGGGTGAAGGCCGGGATATCCATCAGGTATTCACTGCCCAGAACCGGGAGGGAAACCTGTCTGCGGGAAGACACTTTTTTTGCCGCCAACCCCATGTAATAAAAGAAGGTCGCAACGTCATGATCTCCTCTGTCCACCCTGTACCAGATCGGGAGCAACCCCCGAACATCGATGTAGTTCGAAACCATTGTGGTCTTGCCGGAGCCGGGAGGGGCGGATATCCATACTGCAGGACCGTGCAGAAGTGAATCCAGACGGTGCAACAGGCGCTCCCGCCGGAAGACATCTCCGTAAGCCGGAAGCGTGATTTTGGTAATTGAGCTCATGTCATCATCGTCCCTGCGAACCACCCAAGGACAGCAGGAAACTGCATATTGCCCGGCTGGTTTACAAGTTGCAGGCACTGTATGTCAGAAACACGAAAAGTCGGAGAACGAATGATCTGAGGAAAACTGTATCCGGCATCATGGTGCCCATTCTTTAGAGTAAAGTTTTGTGATAATATAGGGGAGTCTCTGCCTTGTCAATATTTTCTTCCGCGGCCCCCCCCGCAAAAGAGGTTGTCTTGCACCAACGGGACGGGTATAATATGATTCGTAAAATAAGAACAATAATGAGGATACACACAATGGGAAACCAGAACAGACTGCAGATTCAATGCCCTTCCTGTAATACGGAAATCATTATCGATCCGATCACGGGGCAGGTTCTCTATCATGAAGAAGCGAAGAGTGAAAAAGAATCCCCTAAAGAAAAGTCGATGCAGGAGTTGTTACGGGAGTTAGAAGAAAAGAAGAAGAAGTCCGCCTCACGCTTTGAAGAGGAGAAGGAAGCGCTCAGGAATCGGCGTGCTCTCCTCGAAAAGAAGTTTAAAGAGATCAAAAAGCATGTGGATACCTCCGATCCCGGGCGGCCTCCCCATCCCTTTGATTACGACTGAACTCCCTCCAAAACCATTAACCATGCCTGGAAAACAGGAAAAACCAAATCTCATCGGAAAGCCCCTGAAAGAACTGACGCGGAACCTGACCGGCATGGGAATGTCTTCTTTCCGCGGTCGGCAGGTCTTCCAGTGGATCTACAAATACCGCAGTACCTCGTTCGATGAAATGACCAATCTCTCCAGGACGGACCGAAGCCTTCTGGAAAAGAATGCCCGGATTACACGCCCCACGATCACGGAATGTCTCCGGTCTGCGGATGGGACAGAAAAATTTCTCTATCGTCTGGAGGATGGCCACACCGTCGAAGGGGTCCTGATCCCGGAAACAAAACGGCAGACACTCTGCGTTTCGGCCCAGGTTGGATGTGCCATGAACTGCCGTTTCTGTGCAACCGGCCGAAACGGCCTGGTCCGTAACCTGACGGCGGCGGAGATCATCGGGGAAGTTCTGTCGGCACAGGACCGGGTCCAGCCGCGGACGCTGACACACCTGGTCTTCATGGGAATGGGGGAACCGTTGGCCAACTACGATGCCGTGGTGACGGCGCTGAAAATTCTCCTCGACCCAGCTGGATGTAATTTCTCCAACCGAAAGATCACCCTCTCCACCAGCGGACTAGTCCCCGGGATTCGGCGCTTGGGAAGGGAAGGGCTCGGGATCAATCTCGCCATCTCACTGAACGCAACTACAGATACAACGAGGGACCACCTCATGCCGGTCAACCGTCAATACCCTCTGGAACCTCTTTTCGAAAGTCTCCGGGATTTTCCCCTTCCGAAGCGGAGAAGAATCACCTTTGAGTATGTGTTACTCCGGGGAATCAATGACAGTTCTGAAGATGCCCGTCGGATGATCCAACTCCTGGAAGGGATCCCCGCCAAAATCAATCTCATTCCCTATAATGCAGGGACGGAATCAAACTTTGCCCCTCCGGACCGGGAGTCGATGGAGGACTTCCGGGGAATTCTCCTGCGTGCGAATTATACGGTATTCATCCGGGAAAGCCGGGGAGGAGAGATCGCCGCCGCCTGCGGCCAGTTGCGAGAACGAATGTCCGGGCACCAGTTTTCAATCGATGGAGAGCCAAAGCAGAACCGGCCATAACAGGGCTCTCTTCTTCTCCGGCAAGAAAAAACGTCCCGGCGGATATACCCGTCGGGACGTTTCATGTTCTTCTCCCTGATTTTACTGAATGCCGACGATCGCCCTATTTCTTCTTTTTTAACTGCGCATCGATCACTCTCCTGAAGCCGGCAATGGACCGGTCTCGCAGTCGTACACCGTTGATAAAGATCGTCGGGGTCCCCGTCACACCGACGTCAGCGCCGTCCCGGATATTCTTTGCAATCATGGCTTGCAGCTGCGGGTCTTTCAGGCTCTTCCGGAAAGCATCCATATCGAGCCCCAGTTCACGAGCGATCTCAAGATACTTCTGGTCTGAAAGAAACCGTTGATTCTGAAACAATTTGTCATTGAACTCCCAGAACTTCCCCTGTTCCCCGGCAGCCAGGGCAGCAATAGCCGCAGGCCTGGCATTTCGGTGCATCCGGAGGGGGAAGGACTTTTTAACAAGTTTTACCTGTGTGGGATACTGCTCCAGCACCTGCCGGAGTGTCGGCTCAAGCCGCGCACAGTAGGGTCATTGATAATCATCGAAGACGGCAATCACCACCGGCGCATCGGCCGGTCCCTTGAAGGGCACTCCCTTGGCATCAATATCGTAGACAAGGTTGACATTAACGACCGACAAGGTTTTTGTCTTCCCGTTGGAGGCAAAGAGTTGATTGCCCCGGGGAGAAATAGTAATCCGGTTGATGTCGGGATCAACGGAAATGCGGCCCGACAACTTCTGATTTCTCGCATTATAGACCAGCACTTCCCCCCTCGTCAGGACGAAGAGAAGTTTCCCATCGACCGTCGCCGTCATATCGAGAACTCTCTTCCCGATATGCAGTGTCTTTACAAGAGACGACTCCACCGCCGCCTGGGTCGTGATAACGCCCGAAGGCAACAGCAAAAAAGAGACGATCCAGAAGATCCGGAGTAGCCTTTTGCACCCTTTCGTCATCATTGCACCTCCGTTTTTGTGAATTTTTACAGCCTCTTTACGCATTTTTTTGTAACTGCTCAGGTTGCTTCTATGTTTCCCGCAGAACAAGGCGTGAGGAGCGCAAAACCGGAGGCGTATTTTTCATACGTTGAGGATTTGAGCACCGCAACACCCCAAGATACCTTATTCATCAGAGCCGCTGAAAGCGGCAAAGATAAATCTAAAGCGGGGCACGCCGAAGGCGTAACCCGTCATGCGGGAAAAGAAAAAGAGGGGTGACCTGAGTAGTTACATTTTTTTACTCTATCCCGGTCACAATCCCTTCGTCAAGAAGAAATTCATTCTTCCGCGGCGGGTTCCACATGCCCGCCGAATTTGTAGCGCATGGCCGACAGAAGTTTCTCTCCGAAAGTATGCTCCCGCCTCGACCGGAACCGCGCATGAAGCGCTGCGGAAAGGACATCGGCCGGAACGGCCTCTTCGATAGCCGCCATCATCGTCCAGCGTCCTTCACCGGAATCCTCAACAAACCCGGAATACCGATCGAGGTGCGGATCCTCCAGGAGGGCCATGGCCGTCAGGTCCAGAAGCCAGGAGCCGATCACACTCCCCCGCCGCCAGACCTCGGCGATCTCGGCGAAGTCAAGTTCGTAGCGACGCTCTTTCGGCACTGACTCGGAGGCTGCATTCCGAAGAATGTCAAACCCCTCGGCATAGGCCTGCATCAGGCCGTATTCAATGCCGTTGTGGACCATCTTAACGAAATGTCCTGCCCCGCTCGGACCGCAGTAGAGGTACCCCTCTTCCGCCGTCCCTCCCTCGCCTTCACGACCGGGCGTCCGGGAGATATCCCCCCGGCCGGGCGCAAGCGTTCTGAAGATCGGGTCAAGCGCCTCAACGGTCTTCCGGTCCCCTCCGATCATCATGCAATATCCCCGGTCAACACCCCAGACTCCCCCGCTGGTCCCCACATCAAGATAATAAATACCTTTTTCCTTTAACATCGCCGCACGACGCAGATCATCCTTGAAATAACTGTTCCCCCCGTCGATCACACGGTCGTCCGGCTCCAATTCCCCGGCCAGCATCTGTACGGTCGACTCCGTGGGATTGCCCGCCGGGACCATGATCCAGACGGACCGGGGCGGCGTCAGCGCCGCAACAAATTCCTTCAGGCTCCCCGCACCGCTTGCCCCTTCCGCAGCCAAAGCCTTTACATTCTCCGGATTCAGATCAAAGACGACACACTCATGGCCGTCACGCATCAGGCGCCGAACGATATTGGCGCCCATCCTTCCCAGACCGATCATTCCTAATTGCATCGGATGACTCCTTTCTTTCTTTCTCGAAATAGCCCCCTAACCCGCAGGGTCGGCACAATACCCGGCCGTTCACCTTCACTTCTTTCATATCCTGAACCCATTCGCCGCAGGACTCGCAACGCACCCGCTGCACGGGCCGGCCCGGCATATCCTGTACGGGGATCGTGACGCGGACCTCGGTGATCTCGAACAATTCCTCTTCCGGCATCACCTTGTAGGCCTCGCTTTGGCGGAGATATTTCTCTTCCACGTCCGGTGCATACCGGACGGCAAGCGCCCGTGAAGACTCCCTGGCACGAACCCGGACGGCCCGGCCGGTTTCCAGATTGACAAATGTCGCAGCCATGATCCCGTAATCCATGATCTTCAGGGTCCGTTTCCCGATCCGGCATCCGGTGACCGCCATCACAGCGTCGGCGGCACACCGGTCCATTTCAACATAGACGATGATTTTCTTCCGTTCCCCTTCGGAACGGGGATGCTCCAGCCCGATTTCACGACAGCCGATCATGGCCATTCGCGTTCCGATCACCTGGCCGGGGCACTCCTCCCCGTGAAAGGATACGGCTTCCCGCAGAGACTCCTCGAATGATTTCACTGAGACCTCTCTTTCCTGCAATCTATTTTCCAAAGGGACAGACCGGGAAACGGCATTCCGGACAGTTGATGCAGAACCCGCCGTGGCCGAGAGCTGCAATCTGCTCCCGGCCGATACGTTCTCCGGCAAGAATCCGGGGGAAGAGCAGATCGAAAAGGGTGATGGAGTGGAACATGGCGCAGGCGGGGATTCCGATCACGGGAACCTCCCCGATGTAGGCGACCATCAGCATCGCCCCAGGGAGGACCGACGCCCCGTAGATGACCGGATCGGCCCCGGCATCCTCTATCGCGTGACAAGTCACGTCGTCGGGATCAACGGACATCCCGCCGGTCGCCAGGATCAGGTCCGCCCCCTGATCCAGAAGGTCCCGGACCGACTGTGCAATGGCCTCTCTTCTGTCGGGCACGTAGCGGACATCGACAACCTCAGAACCGAGCTCCTCCACCTTCCCTTCCACAACGGGACGGAACCGATCCCGGATCCTTCCGGAATAGACCTCATTGCCCGTGATGACAACTCCCACATGGGCCTTTCGCAGCGGCAACACTTTCAGAATACCGCCGGCCCCCCGGCAGATCGATTCGGCCTGTTCCACCCGGCCCAGCGGGATCACGAGAGAAATCGCCCGGGTCCCCGCCACCCGGTCGCCTTTCTTAACCACCGTGTTGTCGTGCCGGGTGGCGCACATGACATCGCCTAAAAGATTAAACCGGTAGAGGGCCGCCACATCAATCTTCAAAAGTCCGTTATCGGCCGCCCGCAGCTCCACCTTCCCCTCTTTCGGAGAACAGTCGTGTTCAATGCCATCTCCCGCGAGGGCAGAGGCCAGGCGGAGGGCCGCTTCGTCCTCATGCAGTTCAATGTCGCTGATCTTGAGAACATAGAGGTGTTCCTTCCCGAGATCGCGGAGATGATCAATATCCGCCCGGGTCACCACATGACCTTTTCTGAAGGCGCGGCCTTTGAAGCGGCCCGGCACAATCTCCGTAATGTCATGGGCCAGAACGGTCCCGATCGCCGCCTGTAAGGGTAAGACATGAACCATAATGGTTCTCCTCCCCAATGTTCCCCGGCTTCCTCATGATCAACCATTTCGTGAAAAGACACTGTTCCCTTCCCGGCAAGGCCGGTCGATTTTAACCGGACTTCAGCGAACCGATACACCGGGAACAGGTCTTTCCGGGAATCCCGATAAAAGGTTCCCCGCAAACGCTGCAATACCGCGCGGAAACCTCGGCAAGCAGGCGCTCCTTTCTCTGCAGCCAGGACGCCAAAGAGATCTGTTCCGAAAAGGTGATCGCCTTGGGGAGACAGGCCTCCCCGCAAATCCGGCAGCCGACGCAGCCGGAAGGGGTAAGATACAACCGGACGGAGTCCTCTTGCTCCTCCCGCCGGAGCGCCCCGGTCGGGCAGAGGGTCTCGCAGACATTACACCCGACACAGTTTTCCGAGATCTTCAGATCGAGCGTCGGAAGTATTCCGCCCGGAATCGGTCCCTCCCGCACGGTCCCTAACTGCGCCAAGAGGGTGAGGAGGAAGAGACGTCGGGGATCTCCTTTTCCTTCCCAGCGCACCTTCCGCGCTTCCCCGACGGTGTCGGGGAACAGGTTCAAGGCGGTCTCCATCGTCCGCCTGCGAAAGAGGCCGAAGAACTCTCTCCGCCCCATTCCTTCCGTAACCACGGGGCGAGACTCCCTCTCTGCAAACTTCACAAAGGATTCGACCTCAACGATCTCCCCGCCCCAATCCGGAAACCGGGAAAGAAGTTGACACACCTGTTGCAGGGTTTGTCGATACTGTGCCATGGCCGGTTCCAAAGGACATTCCCGGCAGTCGATCCGTTTGATCTCGACCCGCCCGCTCCCCCAGACAAAGGGCGCAACCAGAAAGGACGGAGGAAGCCCCGCCAGACAGGGAAGCACCTGTACCCCTTCGCCGTTCTTCTGCAGATCCATGGCACAGGTGAACCGTACTGATGGACGTCCCGCTGCCTGTTGCTGCAGCAAGGTCCGACGCTTCCGCTCCCGAACGGAAGAGCATGAAAAAACTCCCGTGGGACAGGCAACCAGGCAGGCCTCGCAACCGGCACAATTCTCCCGGAGAATCACCCGATCCCCCTGAACATCCACGGCCTGAACGGGGCAGATGTCGGCACAGACACGGCACTCGCCCCGGGGATAACGGGCACGGATACAACGATGGGACTCCACCCGGAGATCTTGTGCCGCAACCAGTTTTTCAAACATACGATGGATCATCTTATATCAGACCATGGCCGGAGATAGACAATCGATGAAAAATCAACCGCCGAATTCCCGATCAAAGTGTAGACAAAGGGAAAGAAAATTGCAAGTCCTCTTCCGAGTCCTGGAATAAGGATAGGAGGGGCCACTCCACAGATTGCGGTATGGGGCAAATCCCTTGCAACAGGCTTACGACGCCCGAAAGAGATGAAGACCTGCTCAGCCTCTCTCCGGACCGTCCGGAATCGGCTGGTAGAGATACATGCGGTTCTTCCCGTTTTCCTTCGAACGGTAGAGTGCCTGATCGGCTGCATGGATCAGGGCTTTCACCTTTCGGGCATCCTCGGGATAGGTAGCAAGACCGATGCTGATCGTGAATTTCCCGAGCGGCTGATTCTCTTCGTAAGGGAAATAAAATTTCTCGACTTCCATTAACAGGCGCTCTCCGATGACAACCGCTTCCCGTTTGGAGGTCTGGGGGAGAACCACCGTAAACTCTTCCCCTCCGTAACGGGCGACGAAGTCTATATTCCGGATGGTATCCCGCAGCAGGGCCGCTACACTTTTCAAGGCATCATCCCCGGCAAGGTGCCCATTCTGATCGTTATACCACTTGAAGTCATCCACATCAATCATCATCAGAGACAGCGGATAGCTGTGGCGCTCGGCCCGGGTGATCTCCTCGGTCACCCGTTCAAAAAAATAGCGCCGGTTGAGAAGGCCCGTCAGATGGTCCGTAATGAGGACCTGTTCCATTTCCTTGGAACGTTCATAGAGTTTCGTCCGTTCAAGGGCAATCACCGCCTGGGAGGCAAAGATCTTGATGATTTTCAGATCGTCTTCATTGAAAACCTCGCCGCTGATCTTGTCGGTAATATTCAAGACGCCGATCGGCTCATCCTTCAGGACCAGGGGAATGCTGATAAACGACTTCGTCTTGTAACGCATCTTCTTATGCAGCCCGAGCCTCGGATCCTTTTCAATGTCCGTCACCAGCAACGGCACGGCCTTTTCCAGCACTTTTCCGGCCACACCCTCCCCTTTTTTGAGATGCAGCGTGCGCGTAAGATATTCGGGGACCCCCTTGCTCGCCTTGATCGTCAGTTCTTTGGTGACCTCATCGAGGATCATGAGCGAAGCCTGTTCCGCTTTGACCATCTCCGTAGAACGGTTCAGAATCAGTTGGAACAGGCCGTCCAGTTCCCGGGTCTTCCCCACCTCACGAGTCATCAAACCAAGATTGCTGATTTCCAGGACCCGATTGTCCAGATTCTTGCGAAGGTCTACATTCTGGATCGCCATCACGGCCAGGTTGCAGAAGGCACGGATCATCGGGATCTCATCTTCGGAAAGGGACGAATTATAAATATTGATCACCCCCCCGATCTTCCGGCCAAAATGGAGGGGAAAGGTATAGACCTGTTCAATCTTCTCATTAAATCCCGAGCGGGCAATCTGGAAACGATCCCGGGTATAGACAGGCTTGTGCTCGCGGAAGGCCCGGGCGATAATCCCCTGATCGATGGGCGTGCGGAAATGGGGAAGGTCCCAGGATTCCGGGCCGAAAAAAGACTGCGTCACAAGCGACGCCTCCTGTGAGCCGAGAAGCATCAGCGAACACCCCTTCAGATCAAAAAGAATAGAAAGCGAGTTGATGATCAGGCCATAGAGTTCCTGACTGTCCCGGACCAGGTTCAGATCGTTTCCCAAATGGAAGAGAGTGAGCAGGCGGGAGACATTCCGTCCGAACCGGCGCATCCGGACCGCCGGGGCAATCAGTGCCTCTCCGAGTAAGGCAAGATATTTCATCGCCTCCCTCAGTTCCTGCATCTTCCCGATTCGCAGCTCTCCGATCGCCTTGAACATCTCTGCATGATCAAGCTGAAAGGTGTCGGCCATCTTTACGTAACGGGAAATCACCGGCGCATCGGTCAGGATCTTGCCGCCGAAGATCGCTCCGATCACTTCTCCCTGCCGTTTGAGCGGAACGGAAAAACAGTACAGACCGGCATAACAGCTAAAAAGTTCCGTCCTTCCAGATCGCAGGGACCGGGCGATCCTGCGCCCACAGTGCGCCCGGCAGCGGGCCAACCCCTTTTGCGACCGGCGGATCAAACGGCAGAGATTCCGCTCCACCATCGGCGGGCCGATCAGCATCCCGTCCGCGCCGATACATTTGACCGTCAATCCTGAAATGTGGGCAAACCCCTCGATTGATCTCCTCCAGCTTTCAGAGGTCATCCATTGCTGATAGGTTTTCAGGTTCCGGGAGTCCATAAAAATCCTTCATTCAACTTCTACACAGAAGAACACACTTGTTTTTTATGCAAATCTCATGCTAATTCAAGCTATTTTTTCGAAAAAGGCTCTATTTTACTTATTGTATCGTAAGTTGTCGTTTTTCATACTGAAATCCATATCTTTGGCACAATATATTTGCGACACACAAAACCATTTTATCTGTCATTTGCAACAATGGAAAAATATTTCCTATAATATGTACTTTTTTTCCACAAAAGATACATTTTTTTCCCATTTCCGACCACTCCCTCATTGGCAAAGACCCAAAAAAAAACCCGCCAGAAGTATTCCTCTGTCGGGATTGATCCAACGGAATCCAGTACCGGGAAAAAGCCTGTCATGCCACCTTCAAAACTTGTACAGAAGGAAATGAATCCGGTCTTTGGCAAAGAGTTTTTCCTTCTGCAATTTTTTCTTTGCAACTTCCTCTTCCACTGTCAGATATTTCAAGCGGTTTAACCCCTCCAGCTTGACCTCCAGTTCAGAATGTAGATCAACCCACTTTCTAAAATCCTGGTCGGTCCTTTTCAGGTGATCGAAGTGCCTTTCCTTGTCGAACATGGCAATCCCTCCATACGGAAAATATCCTTTCCCATGTGAAAGATGGGAACAGACCTCTGTTGTAATGGAAAGAAGAAAAACGGCAAGAACGACTACATCCATGTTTGTTGATATACCATAAAACGGCGTCAAATTCAACTTTCGTCAATGTTCGGCCAGAGGCATCCGCATCACCAGTGCATCTTCACTCGTATCCGAATAGTAGCCTTTTCGGACGGAGACGGTAGAAAAATTCATTTTTTCATAAAGCCTTATCGCCGGTTCATTCCCTTTCCGAACCTCCAGAAAGAGTTGTTTCACCCCTTCGATTGAGGCCCTTTCTATAAGATTATTTAATAACATTTTCCCGACCCCCCTCCGGCGTCTCCGCTGAACCACAAAAAGATTGGTTAAACAGGCCTCGTCCAGAACCCGGAAGGCCGTAAGATAGCCGATCAGACCGGAACGATCCTCCGCAACCCGGTTGAGCCCCATCGGGTCCCGGAGCGCCTTCTCAAATGCCTCAAGAGACCAGGAGGTCAGGAAGGGGGAGCACTCCAACCGGCAAATCCTTCCCGGATCCCCTTGCTCCATCTTGCGGATCTTCAGAGTTTCTTCCTGCATAGCCACTTCCGGTTCCATTGCAGTTCCGCCTCGGAACGGCGAAGGTAGCGGGGTGTCAGCTCGGCCGGGGTCAGGGTCCTGCCTTCCCGAAATGCGGCGTAGCCGATCTCGGCAATGGATGCCGCCGAGAGATGATTCAGGCTTCCTTCGACAAAAACTGCCTTTGAAACAAGGACCTCCTCCAAAAACGACCGATACCGCAGGGCTCCTTCGCCGACGAAGAGTGTCTCTTCCCTCACTTCACGACAAAGATCCTCCGGACGGATCACCCGTTCCTCGGTTTCGGCATAGAGAACCCCATCCCGGTTACGAAAACGGGCGGCATAAACCTCGCCTTTACGGGCATCCAGCAGGGCATAGAGGGGAAGTTTGACCGCCGGGAAATGATACGCCAACCCTTCCAGTGAAGAAACGGGGATCACCGGCTTCTCCCAGGCACGGACAAGACCCTTGGCAGTGGAGACCGCCACGCGCAGCCCGGTAAAAGAACCCGGCCCGACCGAAATCGCCACACCGGTCAGATCCTCCCCGGAGAGGTTTGTATCGCGAAGAATCGTCTCAATGGCAGGCAACAGTCGCTCACTGTGGGTCCGGCGCAAAACCAGGGAATACTCTGCAATCAACCCCTCCGAACCGAGGAGCGCAACACTGCTCACCGGGGTGGAGGCTTCAATTCCAAGGATCAACATCTGATGTTCCCTTCGGGAATTCCCGCACTGGCTGTCTCCCGCATTCCCCTGCGAAATCGCTGCCTGTCATAGAACCATTCATTTTTTTCGACGCCTCTTCCATCGGTGCTTCGGGGAGAAGAACCGGTAGATCGACTGATAGAGTGTACTGCACCGTTCCATGATATTCCGCCGTTCAAGGCTTTCAAGGTCTTCCGCATCGGGGTCTCCCCGGGAAAATCGACGCCGGATTTTTGAAACCGCCCTCCGATCGATCTCCAGAAACTGTCCGTAGAACCACCGATTGAGCAGGTTCCACCTCGGCCCCCGGATCAGTGAGGCACCGAAATCGACCAGGTAGGGTTTGAAATCGGCAGTCACGAGGATATTCTTTTTGTGTTTCAAATCCGAGTGAACCACTCCCCGGACATGAATCTTTTCCACTAATTCATTCAGCGTATTAAAAAATGAGGCCGGAAGAGGGGCGTTCCGGGCAAAGGAAGAGAGGGGCTCCCCTGCAATATATTCGCAGAGAAAACCGTCCCGGTCCAATTTTTTATAGAGGGCGGGAATTCCTTCAAGACCCTGAAGTTTGCGGTAGATCCGATACTCCCGTGCCAACATCCAGCGCCCAAGGAGTATGCGGTAGATCAGATTTCGTCCGGCAATATCCTTAATGACCGCCGTCTTTCCATTGACCCGGATTCGACGGACCGTCCCCTGATTCCCTCCCCCGATCCGGTCGGTCTGAAACTGACGGAGATTTCCCCGGTGGACCGAGCTAAAGGCATCCATGATGTTTCGGCTCCAGGACGCAACGCTCCTTTCGATAGATCATCGATTCCAGAAAAAACCTTTCTTTCTGCGCTTCTCTTCGAGGAGAATCGGCTCTTCAATCTCGACAGACGGCGCATGTTCCGCGAAGACCCCACCGAGTTTTTCCCGGATTTCCAGAAGAAGATTTTCGACCGTTTCATCCCGGGATAACAGGCGATCAAGTTGGGCCTCCATTTTCTGGATCCGGTTCTCGATCTGCAGGACCGAAGCCGTCAGGGAGTCATCTCCCGCCGGCGGAGCAGCTCTGCCACCGGCTCCGGGGTTCTTCTCGTCCCAACCCACCGGCGAAACCGCCCCTGTACCGGAAGGATCGGGAGCCGCTTGATCAACATCCCGCTGCACGGTCTCCATGGGCACGGGTTGTTGCTCCGCTGCCGTCCCGTCCACATCGTGTTTGGAACGAAGAGACTGCATCAGTTCCCGCGTCACCAGCTTGAACGTTTCCAGAACGCCTTCCCCGGTCAGGGCCACAGCCGTATGGGTCGGTACATTTCTGTTATTAAGCATATGATCAAGCTCTTCCACCTCCATGACGTTTGCCAGATCCCGTTTGTTGTACTGAATAACCAGGGGAATCGTCTGAGGATCAAGGCCGTTGGCCAGCAGATTCTCGCTTAGGTTCTCCAGACTTTCTACATTTTTGTCCGCCATCTCTTTCTGAGAGTCGGCGACAAAGACCACGGCATCCGCCCCTTTCAGGACCAGCCGGCGCGTTGCATTATAATAGACCTGTCCCGGGACGGTGTAGAGCTGAAATCGGACATTGAACCCCCGGATCTTTCCAAGCTGCACCGGGAGAAAATCAAAAAACAGGGTTCGGTCCGTCTCCGTAGCGAGAGAGAGGAGTTTACCGCGCGTATTGGGATTCATCTTGCTGTGGATGTACTGCAGGTTGGTCGTCTTCCCGCAGAGTCCCGGACCGTAAAAAACGACCTTGGCCGTGATCTCCTTCACCGCATAATTAAAGAGTACCATGATCTGCTCCTGTCCTTAATGGGTTTGCATCGCACGTTCCCGGCCCCCCTCCCGGATCAAGGCAACGGCTTCTTTTTCCCGACCCAGCCAGCGGTAAACGGAGACCAGATGGGACCGGATCTCCTCCTGTGCCGGCGCCCGGCCAAGCGCATTCTGCAACAGTTGAATGGAGCGGTCGAAAACACCCCGTTTGAAATAGATCCATCCCAGGGTATCGAGAAAGACAGGATTCCCCGGCTCCGCCTTCAGCGCCTCCTTCGCCATCTTCAGCGACTCATTCAGATATTCATTCGATTCCGCATAGGCGAAGGCAAGGTTGTTGTAAAAGAGGGGAAAGTCTCCCTGAATATCGATCGCCTTACGGAAATGATTCACCCCTTCCTTGATTCGTCCCTGCCTGAGTTCGCAGACCCCCAGCCCGTTCCGAATGTCCGCATCATCCCGGTAGGCCTTCAAGATCTCCAGGAACTCCGCATAGGCCTCTTTCGTCTTCCTGCTCCTTAATAATAACACAGCCAGATTCACTCTGGCAATGACATAGCCCGGGTTGAGCTCCAGCGCTTTCTCATAGGCACTTTGGGCGGCATCCGGGTCGCCTTCCTTCAGATAGACATTGCCTAAATTATTGAAGACCCTGGGATTTCGGGAAAACTTCTTCGATAATCGGAGGAGTCCTTCCCCCGCCGCCTTGTAGTTCCCATCGGCATAGAACCGGTTGGCCTCTGCAAAGAGCCGTGCCGGCTCTGATGCATCGGATACCCCGAAGGCACATCCGCCCAAAAGAACGCCCAGGAGAAGAAACAGGGCCAAACAGACTTTTTTTCCCGACATCCACATCATCCTACCGAACCTCAATTCTCTTCTTCAGGACTTTGCGGTTCCCCACTGAATCCTCGGCCACGATCCGAACGACAGCGTCCGGCTGTATTCCGGAGAGCATATATTTGAAACGCCCCATCTTATCGGGATGAACTCCGGTTCCGTTAATCGTGACCAGCGCCTTCGCCTCCGTTTCTCCACTGACCTGTGCCTTCAACGTTCCCGCAACCTTCAGGAGGATGATGTCGTCCAACCGGATGAAGGGAGGAGTCTTGTCGATGGTCACCTTGAAAACCCGGTAATCCGAGAAGTCCCCTTCCCTTCCTTCGGAGGTAATCGTATTCACCCGCCAGTAATAGATCCCACTCTTTAATCCCTGAATGACGACACCCGGTTCGGACAATCCGGTCCTGACAATCACAAAATCAGTAAAAAACGGATCCAGGGCCACCTGAAGCCGATACTTTACATTTTTGGGCACCGGACGCCATTTCAAAACGGTTTTCATACCATTCAAGCTCTTGAAAAAGAACTCCGCCAGGTTTTCCGGATGGTCCAGCACAGGCGGTGGCGGAAGGTCCTTGATCTCTTCCACCCGGCTGTCATGGCTGATAGTGACCGATTGATTCTCCGTAATCTCCACCTTGTCCGTCCCTACCTGCAGGGCAACGGTTCCTTTGAAGACTTTCATCCGGCTCTCTTTCTCTTTGGTCACCCGGATGGCCACCTTGGCTTCCGAGATAGTTGCATGAGCTGTCGGGGTAACGATTACAAATTCCGAACCGGCCACCTTCGGTCGTCGGATCGTAGCTTCCACGTCACTCTGCTGGAGATTAATGGAAGACTTCTTAATCTTCGTGAATCGATTCTGCTTCATGGCCCGTATCACCACATAAGAGTCCGGCTTGATCATCAGCCGGTTGCCGTCATCAAAGGTGACCTCGGCATAACCGCCCGAGTAGGTGCGGATACTGTCTCCTTCGTGGAGGATCCGCCCCCTTTTCGCCCGGCGGAAACGGAGTTCCTGCTTGGACTTGACGGTAACATTCCCTTTGACGAAAATCAGTTTTGCCGATCTGGATTCAATCACACTTCCCTGCGAATCGTCGGAAACCTCCAAAGCGGAATGATAAATCCCGAGAATCCCGCCCACACGCGCCAGGAAGGGGACCTCGTCCGCCTTCAGCTTAACGGCAATGACCAACCCGGACAAAAGGGATACTACAATGAAGAGGACCAGCAGGAAGCGGACCCAGGCGCGCGGAATCCGGATCAATCGCCAGTCGAACAATTTTCGTCTTTCTTTCTGCATCAGCATTCCTGTTTCTTCAATGGCTTTATTTATCAATATACAGAGCTGTCTTCGTACGGATGAACGTAAATGACCGACCATACGCACTGAAAGGAACCGGGACCCCTCACTGCCTCACAATAAATGCCATACAGGGCTCATCAGGCTGAAGGTGTCTCCAGCTTCAGGACTTCGGCGGGAACCCGGTCCTCCATCGTCCGGCATTTCCATCCCTTGATCCGGCCCTTACTGTAGGCCCGGGCAAAGGCCTCGCAAACGACGGGGTCGTAGCGACTTCCGGCCCAGGATTTTAAATTTTCTACGACCGACAACTCGGACTGGGCCGCCTGATAGGGCCGGTCGGAGGTCATGGCATCGAAGGTATCGGCTACGGAAATGATCCGGGCCGCCAAAGGTATATCATATCCGCTCAGGCCGTCGGGATAGCCGGCACCGTCATAACGTTCATGATGGTGGCGCATGGCGGGAATGATCTTTTTCAACTGTTTGATGGGCGCCATGATATTCGCTCCCTTCTCCGGATGTTCCTGGATCTGCCGGAACTCCTCGTCCGTCAGCTTTGCCGGTTTCCGCAAGACACTGTCGTCAATACCGATCTTGCCGATATCATGGAGCAGAGCCGCCAACTGGACCTCTTCTTTGACCTTCGGGTCGAGCCCCATCTCATCGGCAATCGCCATGCTGTACTCCGTCACCCGTTCCGAGTGTCCCCGGGTATAAGGATCCCGTTCATCAATAGCGGCCGCCAGGGAGGCAATGGCGCTCATGAAGAGGTCCCGCATATTCTGATCGTAAAGATCCAGTTGGTTCGCCATGAAATTGAAGGTTTCCGCCAACTGACCGATCTCGTTATTGGATCTGATTTTGATTTTCTCCTTGAAATTTCCCTGGGCGATCCGCAAGGCACTCCGGGTAAAATCCATGATGGGAACACTGATTCTGCGGGCAAAGAAGAGACCGATGATTGAGACCAGAATCGAGGTCACCACCCCCCAGAAGATGATCTGCTCTTTCATCTCCGCCACGACACTGTAGGCATCCTTACGAGGCTCCTGGACCACCACCCCCCACCCTTCCAGGCTGAGGGGGGCATAGGCGCCGAGCATTTCCCGCCCCCCCTTGTCGACAAAGGGCAGCGCCCCTCCGGTATTCCCCAGCGCCAGATATTTCCCGACAATCTCCTCACCTTTCATGCTTTCCTGACGAACGGCACGCTGACGATCCTTATGCGCGATGAGCCGCCCCTGCCGATCCACGAGATAGGCCTCGCCGGAACGGCGGATCGTAATCCGTCCGATGATCTTCCAGATCCGCTCCAGCGACATATCCGCCAGCAGGACCCCCCCCACGTGATTTCCTTCAATGATCGGAAGCCCAATCATCAAAAGAGAAGCATTTTTCTCCGGTATGCCCAAGGGATCCGACACATAGACTTTCCCCTCCATCGCCTCGGAAATCACCGATTTCCGGAGCGCTGCACGCTCTTTCCGGCGCACACTGCCGAGTCCCGGACGGATCACCTCGGCCTGCGTAGCTCCCTTCTCATCGAGAAGAGAAATACTGATCAGGTCTTTGTATTGCTCGAGAAAGAAAACCAGAAGCTGATAGTTCTGCTGTTCGGAAAAGGACCGGGTCAACGGCTGCAAGCGGGCAACAATCTCCAGTTTTTCAATCGTGTTGTCCAGATAGGAGGAAACCTCCTCGGCCGTCTGACGGGCACGAGTGGCATGTGATCCCAACAGATCATTTTCCAGATATTCTTCATTGAGTTTCACCAGGTTGCTGTCGGAAATCACGAGAGGCGCCAACGAGATCAGCAGCATGATCAAGATCAACTGGAACATCAGGCGTCGCTTAGGGCGGACCTTTTTCACTTTTGTCTCCTCCGGAGGAGGACCCCCGCGATCCATTCCGGCTTCCAAGCACCGGCAGGGGGATTACCCTTCCGGAAACTCCCGTGACAGGGAACTGCCTTCCTTCCCGATCATGAAGACGGCATTCCGCGTGGCATCCTTGGCCCGATACATCGACTGGTCCGCCAACTGGATCAGTTCATTTTTATCCTTCACATGGTTCGGATAGGCGGCAATCCCGAAGCTGGCCGTCAGATGAAAGGCCTCGCCCGTATCGGCATGGAAGGTATAACTCTCCACGGTTGTCCGGAGCCGCTCCGCCGTTCCGAAAGCCGATTGCGGACCTGTCTCCGGCAAGACGACAATAAACTCATCCCCGCCATACCGGCAGATCACATCCATCGGACGAAGACTCCGACGCAGGATATCCCCTACCTCCACCAGGGCCTGACTCCCCACAAGGTGACCGAACCTGTCATTGACCTTTTTGAAGTAATCGAGATCCAGGAAGATGAGGGAAACCTCTGTTCGGTACCGGTTGGACCGGGAAATCTCGACATCAAGTGCCTGGTGGAGATAGCGAAAATTGTAGAGCTGCGTCACTCCGTCGGTAATGGCCAGTTCCGTCGCCTTCCGATAGAGGAGGGAGTTCTCAATCGCAATGGATGCCTGATCAACAAGGGTGAGAACGAGATCAAGGTCCTTCTGGCCGAAAGATTTTCCATCAATGCGGTTGATCACTTCCAGTACCCCCAGAATTTTTCCTTTGCTTTTCAGGGGAATACAGAGAATGGACCGGGTCCGGAAATGTAGGGAATCATCAATCCGGTTACAGAAACGGGGATCCGTGGCTACATCTTCCACGATGATCGGTTCTCCATGCTGGGCAACCCATCCGGCGATTCCTTCCCCGACCTTAAGCCGGAAACGCTTCAGGTCATTCTTCTTTTCTCCCTCGGTCAGTTCAAAATAGAGTTCATGCGTCTCCTCATCAAGCAGAAGGACCGACCCCGCTTCGGCCTTGACCAACTCACTCGTCTTTTCCATGATGATATTGAGGATGCTTCCGGTGTCAAGAGTGGAGGTCAGTGCCTTTCCGACATTGATAAAATAGGACAATTCCTCCGTGGTCTGGTCGAGTTCCCGGGTGGTGTGAAGCAGGCGCTCCACCTGCACCTTCCGGTCCACCGCCTTTTCCAACGCAAAGAGGAGACGTTTGGCATTGAGGGGGAGGATGAGATAATCATCAATACGGGTCGTCGCCGAAGGCAGGAAGGAATCCAGATCTTTTTCCGTTAACGTGAGCAGGACCTGACAGGCGGGGTTCCCCCGACGCAGTGCTTCCACCTGCTCCGGGTTCCACGACTCTTTTCCCAGGATCAGAATCGGATCCGGTTCCGGCAGGGTCTCGCCCGGCGTACAACAGACCGGCTCAAAGGAAGTGCCGAGGATCTGAGAACGGAACGCCTCCTGAACCTCCGATACCAGACCATATAGATAGATTCGTGTTACCGCGTCCATGAACTCTCACTCAAGATCCGGAAGCCTGCGGTCCCGAAGAAACGGCCTCTTCCATACGCCGAACAAGGTTCCGGCTTGCCGCTGCAGGATCCGCCGCCGCCGTCACGGCGGAAAGTACGGCCACACCCGCCGCGCCGCGGCGGCAGACGTCCGCCACATTATTTTCCGAAATCCCGCCGATCCCCAGGACCGGCAGGCTGCTGCCCCGGACAAATGATTCCAGCCGATCAAGCCCGACCACTGCGACACCCGCCTTGGTGGCACTTGGAAAGACCGCACCAAACCCGAGATAGTCCGCCCCGTCCGCCTCGGCCGCCTTCCCCTCCTCGGACGTATGGGCCGTCGCACCGATCAGGATTCCGGCACCCAACATACGACGTACCGCCGGCAGTGGAAGGTCCGCTGTCCCGAGGTGGACCCCGTCGGCTCCGGAAAGCAACGCAATATCGGGCCGGTCATTGATCACGAGCGTCGCACCATGTTTCCGGGTGATCGCACGCAGTTCCCGTGCTTCCCGGAGCTGTACCGCCGAGGTTTTTCCCTTGCCCCGGTACTGGATGAACCGGGCACCGCCCTTGAGGGCGGCCCGGACGACCCCGGCAGGATTCTTTTCTCCACCGACAATCACACAGAGCCCAAGGTCCCGTTCTTCCGGGGAAGTGCGCAACGCCATTAAAGCTCTACCTTCTCCAGAAAGGTGGTATAGATATTACCGGAAAGGAATTCCGGCGTACGCAACACCTTCCGATGAAAGGGAATGGTGGTCTTGATCCCTTCGATGACAAACTCCTCCAAGGCCCGCTCCATGACGGCAATCGCCTCCACCCGGTCCCGGCCGCGAACGATCAGTTTGGCCACCAGCGAATCATAATAGGGGGTCACCTGGTACCCGGAATAGGCCGCCGTATCCACCCGGACATTGGGACCGCCCGGCGGGATAAAGGTCCCGATTCGTCCGGGAGAGGGGGTAAAAGTTGCAGGATCCTCGGCATTGATCCGGCACTCAATGCTGTGCCCGATGGAATGAATTTCCTCCTGCACCATGGGGAGCGGTTCTCCGGCGGCAATCCGGATCTGCTCTTTGATCAGATCGATGCCGCTGACCATTTCCGTTACGGGATGCTCCACCTGAATACGGGTATTCATCTCCATAAAATAGAACCGGCCCTCGGAATCCAGAATGAATTCCACCGTCCCGGCGCTGGTATATCCCACGGCCCGGGCGGCATTCACCGCGGTCTCACCCAGTTTGGTCCGTGTCCCGGCATCAAGAGAAGCGGCCGGCGACTCCTCGATCAGTTTCTGATGCCTGCGCTGAATGGAACAGTCCCGTTCCCCAAGGTGTACGACATGACCATGCTCGTCGGCCAGGAGCTGAACCTCGATATGTTTGGGGGTCTCAATGTAACGCTCCATGTAAACCGCAGCATCGTTAAAGGCCGCAGCCGCTTCGGAACGAGCCATGGCATAGAGATGAGGTAGCGAGGCTTCCGAATAGACGACGCGCATCCCCTTCCCACCGCCTCCCGATGAGGCCTTGACAATCACCGGAAACCCGATCTCACGGGCCACCCTGCGGGCCTCCTCTTCGGAATCCACCACCCCGTTGCTTCCGGGAATCACGGGCACACCCGCCATCTCCATCGTTTTCCTTGCCGCCGCCTTGTTGCCCATCAACCGGATATTCTCCGGGGTCGGCCCGATGAACTTGATCCCCGAGGAGAGACAGATATCGGCAAACTCCTGGCTCTCGGCCAGAAAGCCGTAGCCGGGGTGAATCGCCTCGGCATCACTGATCTCACAAGCACTCAGAATACTGGGGACATTCAGATAGCTTTGGGCGCTCGGCGCCGGTCCGACACAGATCGTCTCGTCGGCATACTGTACATGAAGCGACCGGACATCCGCATCGGAGTGGATCGCCACGGTTTCAATACCGAGTTCCCGGCAGGCCCGGATAATCCGCAGGGCAATCTCTCCGCGGTTGGCAATCAGAATTTTCTTGAACACCTTTACACCACCGATTCCAGGACAAAGAGCGGTTCACCGAACTCGACCGGGTCCTTGTCTTCTTTCAGTATCTGCACGATCCTGCCCTTCCGCTCCGCCTCGATCTCATTCATCAATTTCATCGCCTCGATAATGCAGAGCGGCCGGCCCGGCTCCACCTCCGTTCCGACCTCGACGAAGGGCGGGGCCCCCTGAGACGGTGCACGATAGAAGGTCCCCACCATGGGAGAGGTCACCAGGACCTGTCCGGGAGCCATTTCCGGCATACCTGGCTCGGCGGAAGACTCCTGAGACATTCGGACCGGTTCCCCTGCAACGGCAGACTCGACTTTCTCAACGGCAAAGGCCGGCCCTTCGGGACGAACGGATGTGGACGCCCCCCTCCGGATACGGGTCCGGAATCCCTCCCGCTCCACTTCAATCTCCGAGATGTCCGTTCCCTGGATCATCTCGATCAGCTCCTTGATTTCCTTCAGGTTCATTGATCCCCCTTGACCCGTTCAATAAACTCACCTGTTCTCGTGTCGATTTTGACCCGCTCTCCCTCGTTCATGTAGAAGGGAACCTTGACCACAATCCCCGTCTCCAGGGTGGCCGGTTTGGATCCGCCCGAGGCCGTATCCCCCTTGAACCCCGGTTCGGTCTCGGCAACCTTCAGAATCACGAAGTTCGGCAATTCCATACCGATCGGCGTCCCATTGTGAAAGAGAACCTTTACCTTCACATTTTCCTGGAGATACCCTTCGGAATCACCCAGCATCTCCCGGGAGAGAAAGGTCTGCTCATAATTTTCGGAATCCATAAAACAATACTGTCCTTCCGAGACGTAGAGGTACTCCATCTCCCGTTCGTCCAGATCCGGTTTGTCCACCTTCTCTCCTGAACGGAAGGTCTTGTCGAGCACCGCTCCGGAACGGAGGCTTTTCAGCTTTGTCCGGACAAAAGCCCCCCCCTTACCCGGTTTTACGTGCTGAAACTCGACCATGATAAAAGGCTCCCCATTCATCTCAATCTTTAAACCGTTTCGAAAATCCGCTGTAGAATACACCCGGTTCCTCCTGCAAAAAATATCAATCCATTCCCGCCAAAAGAGCTCTCAAATGATCGAAGACTTGAAATTATCGAATTATATTTATTTTATAATGGAACGCAAGGAAATTCCAATACTTTCCCCCTCCCCCCAAGCGGATGAACTTGTAGACGGATTTTTCCGCGGACATCAGATCTCCCACCCTCGGGGAAGCCCTGTCAGAAGACGGCATCCATCACCCGTGGCCAGAACCATATCCTCGATGCGGACCCCCCCCAACCCGGGAAGATAAATCCCCGGCTCAATGGTAAAAACCATCCCCTCCTGAACAATCTGTTCATTCTTCGGGGTCACCCCCGGCAATTCATGCACCTCCAACCCGATGCCGTGGCCCGTGCCATGGCCGAAGAAGGGGCCGTATCCCGCCTTCGCAATCCGATTCCGGGCGGCTTGATCAATCTCTCGGAAAGAAATGCCGGGACGGATGATATCAATAGCCGACTGCTGTGCAGCCCGCACAACATCAAAAATCTCCCGTTTTTTTCCGGTGAGTCTCCGCCCCACATAGAAGGTACGGGTCATGTCCGAAAAATAGCCGTTACATTCCGCTCCGAAATCGACGATGACCAGATCTCCTGCGGCAATCTTCCTGAAAGAAGCAATCCCGTGCGGCATGGCGGAACGGACGCCGGAAGCAACAATGGTATCAAAGGCAACCTTTGCGGCACCCTGCTTCCGCATGGCATGTTCGAGGGCCAGCGCAATTTCATTTTCTCCGCTGCCGGGACGGATCATCTTTTTCACTCGCTTAAAGGCCTGCTCCGCACGACGGACGGCCGTCTGCAATGCGTCCAGTTCCTGCACCGTTTTGATCATCCGTAGGGCTTCCACACCCGGACGAATCGGGACCCAAGAACAGAACCGCAGGGATTTTTTCAGTGCATGAAAAGCATCCACCCGAAGATCCCCGCTCTCAAACCCGACGCGACGATAACGCCGGGTCCGGATCAGGCGGGCAATCCCTTCCACCATTTCTTCACCCCGCCGCAGGATCTGCACGGAAAAACCGTCCACTTCCTTCTCGGATTGCACGGCATAACGGGAATCGGTCAGAACAACGCCCCCCCGTCTCGTCACCAGGAGTACCGCTGTCGAACCGGTAAACCCGGAAAGATACCGAACATTTTCCATCCGGGTCACCAGAAAAGCATCGACCCGGTGCTGTTTCATCTGTGAATGGAGGATCGTACCGGTGGACTTCATGAGGAAGGTTCCGATCCGGCAGCGGCGAGAGATACGGCTGCCCGGAGGCCCAGCAGATAACTCTCCATCCCGAAACCGCTGATCTGCCCGGCGGCCACCGGAGCGATGAAGGAGTTTCGCCGAAACGATTCCCGTGCATGGATATTCGACAGATGCACCTCAACAGTGGGAATCCCCGTCGCTGCGATGGCGTCCCGGATAGCAACACTGGTGTGGGTAAAGGCCGCCGGGTTGATCACCAGGGCAGCGAAGACACCGCACGCTTCATGAATCCAGTCGAGAATCTTTCCCTCTTCATGGGTCTGACGGCATTCCACCTCGACCTGAAGGGTTTTTGCCGTTGCGGCGATTTCCTGATTGATCCGGCCCAGGGTCAGCCGACCGTAGATCTCAGGTTCCCGCGTCCCTAAAAGATTCAGATTGGGACCGTGGATGACAAGAATCTTCATAGCCGACTCTCCTTTCGAAACCGCAGGATGTGGTCCGGTTCCAATCGGCACCACAATCGAAATATGATATTTGCAGGATAAGAATTGTTGGAAAATTGTAATCTAAGAAGTGTTGATGGGGAGGGCCCGCCTTTCCCTCGGGTACGAACTCCTGCCCGCCCACCCGGCACTATTCGAATTCTCTGGAGATTCGGGGGACCATGACGCGCATCCGGAAGCGCCCCTTACCAAGGTTCCCGTTTCCATTCAACACCAGGACAAGAAAATATTCTTCATTGATCTTGCGCACAAGAGTCGTCTTGTTTTCATTGACCATCAGAAACTCGCCGAGAGTACCGGTTTCCATCGATTGCGCGGCACGGTTCAGCTCTTTCAGAATCGAGGAAACCTCGATCCCGATCAATTGCAGGTCTTCCTCGGGACGCACACAAAATTCATCAATCGGGATTCCATCCATCCCCATAAGGATCGATCCCACAGCCCCATCGACGGATTGCACCAGATCACTCAGGAATTCCTTAAACATCGCCTCTCCTTCTCGGCCTGGATCCGGGCCAGCCAGTTTTCCAGACGCCGGGTCGTCTCCGTCCCGGATTCTCCGGACAATTCCTCCCACTCCTCGATCCCGGCCGCCTCAGCCGGAAGTGTCGCTCCGGCGGTTCGTTCTTTCTCCCGCAATCCTTCCAGCTCCGTTCGAATCTCCATATCTTCGGGATGGTCCCGGACGAGCCGGTCATAGATCTCGATCGCCTGAGCGTAATGCCCCTGATCGGCATAGAGACCCGCCAGCGTCCTCGTATTCAGAACCTCTTCGTCCCCTTTTTCTCCACCGGCCTCTTCCGTCGAAGAAGAAACCGCAACCTCGGGGGTGTTCGACCGGTCGCCCGTCCCTTCGTCCCCGGTCGGACCGCCCATCTCCCGTCCGATCAATTCCCCCAGGAAGAGTTCATCTTCCTGGACGAAGGCCTCCTCCGGTTCAACCGGAGCCCCCTCCCGCCGAAGCGATTCCGTCTCGGCCGGCTCCCCGGCGGGAGGGGACGTCAGAGAGTCAACCTCCAACGGTTCACCTTCCGGCGGAAGGTAGTCCACCTCCTCCAGGAAGGCATCCTCCACTTCGGTCTCCATCGCATCCGGATCAATGACATCGACCACCACTTCAAATTCGTCGGCATCCGGAAGGGTCATGGAAGCTTCCCCCATGGATGAATCCGGTGCAGACGTCGTGTCGGCATCCGTCTCCCGGAATATTTCCCGATCGACCTTATCCTGGATCTCCTGGAAAAGATCCGAGCCTTCCTGTCCTTCATACTTTTCCATCTCGCCGACTCCCGGAAGAATCCATCTCCGAACAAGATCTTCTCCGACAGACGAAAGAAAAACCCTGTTCTTCCCGGAGGGAAAGAAACATCCGACAGGTTATTAGTCGCTTTCGTCGCATTTTTTGTATTTTTTCAACAAAAAAGCCGGATTACTGCTTGAATATTTCGACCTAAGTAATTAAATTTTAACAAAAAACGGCCAAAAGTCAAGGTTAAATTTTTCCTTGATTTTCATCACACAGGGTGCTAATTTGTCATAATATTGTTTCGTGAAAAACATCATTAAAGAGCCCATGGAGAGGAATCGATGGAAACCCGAAAAATATTAGTGGCCGACGACGACCATATCGAAAAGGAATCGCTGGCAACGATCCTGCAACGGGAGGGATACGAAACCATCACCGCCGGGGACGGAAAGGAGGCTCTCGAAAAAATTGAATCCACTCTTCCGGACCTCGTCCTCACCGACCTGAAAATGCCCTACCTGAACGGATTGGAACTCTTGACGGAGATCAAGTCAAAATATCCCGACATCGAGGTGATCATTATCACAGGCTATGCCACGGTCGAGTCGGCCATCAATGCCATGAAGGTCGGAGCAATCGATTATATCTCCAAACCCTTTAACGTGGAAGAAGTCAAAATCATCATCCGGAAGACCCTCGAGCAAAAGGGACTCCGTGAAGAAAATGCACAGCTCAAAAAACAGTTGAAAGAACATTACGAGTTCCGGAACATTATCGGCAGCAGCCACGAAATCCAGGAAATCATTCGGGTCCTGAAAAAGGTCGTGGGCGGAATGAGTTCCGTCATGATTACCGGAGAAGAGGGAACGGGGAAAGAGCTGCTGGCCAAGACCCTTCACTTCAACAGCCCCCGGAAAGACCGCCGTTTCGTGACCCTCAACTGCGGCGCTTTCGAGGCGGAACAATTAGACGAACAGATCTTCGGTTCTCCCCGCGTAAAAGGGGCGATGGAGCAGGCCAACCGGGGCACTCTCTTCATGGACGAGATTGAAAATCTTCCTCTCAGCATCCAGGTCAAACTGCTGAAATGCATCAAAGACAAGGAACTGAGAATCCCCTGGAAAAACAAGGTGGTTCCTCTGGACATCCGGTTCGTCACCGCCACCACGGAAGATCTCGGACGGGAAACGGAAACGGGGCGATTTCGGGAAGACCTCTATTATCGATTAACGGTCATCCCGATCCATATCCCTCCCTTGCGGGAACGACTGGAGGATATTCCCCTTCTGGTCAATCATTTCATTCATACCCTGAATGAAGAGCACGGGAAGAATATTCATTCATTCTCTTCCGAAGCCCTCGATTTTCTAATGAAATACAACTGGCAGGGGAATATTACGGAATTACATAATGTCATGGAGCGGGCCGTGATCCTGACGGAGGGGGATGAGATCACGATCGACGTCTTCCCGGTCAGGCTCAACGAGGTTCGGGAAGAAGAGATCCTTGCCATCCCGAAGATCCCCAATGCAGGGATTCATCTTAAGGAAGAGGTGGAGAAATTCGAAACCAAGTTGATCAATCACGCACTCAAGCGCACCAACGGGGTGATTACCCTGGCGGCTGAAATGCTGAAACTCAAGCGGACGACCCTTGTGGAAAAGACGAAGCGCCTGAAGGATGTGATCCGGGTTTGAAAGTCCGTCATGATTTGGAAAGGATAAAACGGTGATGAAAGAACAATTCCAGATATCCGATATTATCGGAGAAACACGGGGAATCAAACTGGCCCGACGGCTCGTCACCCAGGCGTCCAAAACGGAAACACCCGTGTTGCTCCAGGGAGAAAACGGGACGGGGAAGGGGCTGATCAGCAAGATCATTCACCACAACAGCAGCCGATCCAACAAACCTCTGGTGACACTGAACTGTGCCGGATGTAACGAGGAAACCCTACAGCAGGAACTTTTTTGTGAAGATGAGGAATTCAGGAATGTTTTTCAACGGGCAGAAGGAGGCACCCTCTACCTGCAGGAAATCGATGCGATTCCCCTTTCCCTGCAGATTCAACTGTTGAACAGGATCAAAAAAGACCCCTTCCGCAACAGCAGCAGTATCACCCGAATGATTCACCAGGCACGCCTGATCACCTCCACTGAGAAAGATCTGGAAAAACTGATCCGGAAGAAAAAATTCCGGGAAGATCTCTATTATCAATTGAACGTCATCCAGATCTATCTTCCTCCGTTACGAAAACGGATCAAGGACTTTCCGATCCTGGCTGAGTATTTTCTCAACCAGGCCTGTGCCGGTCTCGGCAAAGCCCCTCCCAAAATCTCCGACGACCTTTATCCAACCCTCCGCTCCTATGAATGGATCGGCAACATTCAGGAGTTTGCCAATGCCATCGAGTTTGCAGCCAACATCGTCCCGGAAGGAGGAGAAATCACACCGGAGGACCTCCCGGAACATATTATTAATGCCAAGGGATATGATATCGCCAACGAAATTCTCTTCCCCCAAAAAGGGATCGACCTGAAGAATGCCGTTAAAAAATTTGAACGGAACCTGATCCTCCAGGCCCTCGACCAAGCTGACGGGATCATCAGCAACGCCGCCGAGATTCTTCATGTCAAACGAACCACCCTGGTGGAAAAGATCAAAAGAGAAAAGATCAACTCCGAACGATTCAAGAAACGGCGCCGTCTTCGAAAGACCCTGAAAAAAAGGAAAATCTTCTGATGGGGATCAAGAAGATGGTGTCGTAAAAAGTCACGAAGCCCTTCGGCTGGCTCAGGACCGGCCCTTCGACATACTCAGGAGAGCCGTGCTCAGGGCGAACGATGTAAGTTGTTGATATTCCGTTCGTGTGTTTCGGAAAGTTTAATGGACCGTTCGTGGTGAGCCTGTCGAACCATGAACGGAATTCGGAAAACGACTTTTTACGACTTCATCAAAGAAGGCCCCCGAAATAGTCAGGAACCTTCTTTCGCTTCCCTACATCTCAACTTCCTTCCAGTCCACACTGGGTAGCTAAACAGCAGTCCGGTGCTTCAAACCGCTCTATGATTTCGTTCCAGAATACGGGCGATTGCATCCTCCTCACTCGATGCGGAGACGATTCCCATCTCACGGATCTTTGCAGAGCAACCCGGACGCTGCTGCCCGTCAAGCACCCATTGCGGAACAACCTTGCCCCGATCGGTCAGTTTCTTTTCCAGAAGCCGGAGGACCTCCGGCGAATGGCGAAAACCTCAACCGGAGAAATTCTGTTGCATGCTCCGGGCAAGGATGAAATAAACACCGCCGTAGAGAAGACCGACAGCAAGAATGATATAGAGCAATAACATGATTCAGACCTCCATGGTTTCTCCGAATGTCAGGGAGCGGACCGTGATTCCCACGGACTCGGCCTCCCTCCGAAACAGGTCGGAATTCTCCGTCAGGACCGGAAAGGTCCCGTAATGCATGGGAATCACCAGCCCCGCTTTCAGAAAGCGGGCGGCATGGAGGGCATCCTCCTCTCCCATCGTATAATTTCCGCCGATCGGCAGCAGAGCCACATCGATCCGGTTCAGCTCTCCCAGGAGTTTCATCTCCATCGAAAGCCCGGTATCCCCGGCATGATAAATCGTCTTTCCCTCCATTTCGATCAGGAACCCGCAGGGATTCCCGGTGTAGATCATCCCTTTGGAATCCGGAAAGCCCGACCCGTGAAGAGCGGACGTCAGTTTCACCAACCCGAAGGGGAAATTGAAACTCCCGCCGATATGCATCGTATGGACCTGCTCCGCACCCTGCCGTTCACAGAAGAGCCCCAATTCAAAGGGGGCGATGATCGTCGCCCGGTTCCGGGCGGCAATCTCCACGGCATCCCCCAAGTGATCGGGGTGCCCGTGGGTGACCAGGACAAAATCGACCTTAACCGCCTCCGGAGCGATCGGCGCATTCGGATTGTCCCGCAGAAAGGGATCGACAATCAGTCGGGAGCCGCCCCCTTCAATGAGGAAACAGGAATGGGAAAGATAGGTCAATTGAATCATCGTCCACCTTTCGGATTACGCCGTTGCCGTCAGAGTCAGAATCTGGTGAAGGGCATCCCGAGATCTCAGTTTTCCCTCCGATCGATTTTCAATCAATCCCGAAAGTTTCTGAACCATGGAAACCGTGGGTGACCAGGTGAACTCGTTCTGGAAACGCCGTTCCTTGAACCGCTTCGCCGCATCAATGACGTTTTCCTTCTCCTCACCCGGCAGAGGACGGACGGACGCCAGTTCAGCCGTCAATTGTTTTCGCTTCTCCCGAAATTTCGGATCGAGAGATCCCTGCGGTGTCAACTGACAACGTCGGAATTCGATGGCACGCACCTTCTCCGGCCTGGCTTTCCGAAAATGCAGATGGACAATCGCAATCCGGATGATCCGTCCTCCCAACTCCGGGAAGGCCTTCGAATCTTCTTCAGACAGAAACCGTTCATAAGTGTCGGCATCTACCTCGGAAAAAAGTCCTTCTTCATTCAACCGGAAAACCCATTTTCTGTTTTTCATTCATTCCTCCCGCCGCATAATCGCCATTATACCTTTTTCAGCAATAAGATCAAGTCAGCTTTTGGGTTGCCATTAATTCGGGAAATGCCTATGCTGTCAACAACGGTTTCACGGGGTCAAGAACGCTCCTGGACCGGAAAACTTGTAACGACCGGGGAATCATTTAATGAAGAGAGGAGTTTAGATGTTGCTTCCCGTCGGAGACACCCCCAACCCCAGGGGAACCCCCTACGTCAATTATCTCCTCATCGGTATCAATATCGCCGTCTACCTTCTGGTGACCCTTCCCCTTTCAGCGGCCCGCCCGAACCCGACCGACCCGGTCCTGCTGGAATACGTCCGTGCCATTCCCCAATACTGGAATCTCCCGGTGTCGGAACTGCTCCGCCACATCTCCTCCTATGATCTTTTCATCTTCACCCATGGTTTCAAACCGGCAGATCCCTCGGTGATGGATCTCTTCGGTTCCATGTTTCTCCATGCCGGATTTTTCCACTTGGCCGGAAACATGCTCTTTCTCTGGATCTACGGCGATAACGTGGAACATCGCCTCGGGTCCCTCAATTATCTCTTTGTTTACCTCGCCACCGGGATGGCCGCTACCCTCTTCTTCATGCTGTTTCAACTCAGATCGACAACCCCCATGATCGGGGCCTCCGGCGCCATCTCGGGGGTGCTGGGTCTCTACTTCCTCTGGTTCCCGAGAAATAAGGTCCGCGTCTTCGCCCTCCTCTTTCCCTTTTTCATGGATATCATCCTCCTCCCCGCCCGGTGGGTACTGGGCTTTTTTCTCATCATTGACAACCTCCTCCCCTTTCTTTTTGCCTCCGGCGGGGGCAGCGGGGTCGCACACGGCGCCCACATCGGCGGTTTCCTGGCCGGTCTCGGAATCGCCTATACACTGGACCGATTCCCGGACATTCTGCGCCGTTCGAAACGGCGGTCCGGGCGTGCCCCGGCAGCGGAGCGCCCGGACCCCGGTGGTGAAGAAGAACTCTCACCGGAAGAACGGATCCATACAGCCCTCCTGCAGAATGACCGGAAAGGTGCGGCTTCCCTTTACCTGTCAATTCGGAACCGTGTCCAGCACAAAGAGATCGATCCTGCCGATCGTCTGGAGATCGGCCGTTACCTCTTGCGTGAAGGGAACTATCCGGCAGCCCTCTCCGTGTTCCGACAGTATATCTCGGACTTCCAGAACGGCCCGGACCTGGATCAGGCCTGCCTCGGCGCCGGGATTGCTCTCTACCAAGCAGAGGGACAAATGACGGCATCTTACCAGTATTTCCTGATGGTTCTCGACGTCACGACCTCCCCGGCCATCGAAGCTGAGGCACGGCGTTACTTGCAGACCATCGAGACCATGCAGAAGACACGAATCAAAAAGGAATAAGGCTCCTGCGGAAAAATTGCAGGAGCCTTATTTTTACTGGTTGCCGAAATTCCGGATCGCCCCGCAATCCGGACAGGTCCAAGTGATCTGGTTGCAGCTCATCCCCCAGAGGTTCTCCCGCATACAGTCAGGACACATGGCAAAACCGCACGCGCAGTTCCAGCAGAAGGCAAAAGTCCGCCGGCAGGCGACACATGTATATTCCTGCTTGCCCCTTCTCCGTCGTTGTCTTTTTCGTTTTACATCCGTCATGACGGCTTTGTTCCCTCGATTCCTTCCTTAACGATAGCAAAACCTCACTTCATGTCAAGCAATTCGCCAAACCCCTGAAGCGGTCGGAACAATAGCGGACTTTCAAAAAGCATGCTATAGTTGAGTCGTTGATCCGTGATCAGCTGAGGGGGGGAGATTTGTGGAAGGTCAAAAATCATGATTATCGACGGAAGAGGAATGGACGATTCCATTCCCTATGGGAAGCTCGAGTCCCTTCTGACGAAGGAGGGGTGCATATTGGAGGATGAGATTGGGGTCCGCGTAGACCGGAAGAAGTCCGCGGAACGAATCAGAATCCTGGCCACACTGATCGGTTATGAAACCGTTCTGGAGGAAGAGGAAAAAGGTTGGCTCCTGAAAGTCGACACTCGCAAACGGCGGTGTCCGTAAAGAGCGGATTCGGAATTTACTCAACGAGGGGAGGGTGGAATGGAAAAACGGCAAGGCACACGAAGAAAGTCCTGTTTCAGAATGCAATATCTTCCACTTGATGCGGAAGGCAACTTCCGGCCAAAGGATGCCACGATAGTCGATCTCAGCATCGGCGGTGTCCGTTGCGAATCAGCGGAAAAGCTCCACGTCGGCACTCGGCTCGAACTGCACTTCCCCGATGCCCCAGCGGAAAACCGGAAGTCTCTAAAGGACGTCGGCATCGTCGTCTGGTGCATCCAGCCAACCCCACAAGACCCGCTCTACCGGATGGGAATCAAATACCTTTAAAAACCCTGAATCGCGCAAATGGCTAAAAGGAGTGTACTTCCAGGTTTCCACAACTCCGATCCCTCGCAAAAATACAGGGAAGAACCTCTCCCTGCACGGTGATCGCAATCTTGCCTTTCCAGCAGGTTCGAAGCACCGCAGTCGTCTGAAACAGATGCCAAGGAGTTACAGGCGCCATTTTCCGCATCCACTTCTCCATTCCGTCCAGGCTGTTTTGGTTTCTGCACATGAGAACCCCCGCAATACGGAATGAAACTCCTGTGCGATTCAACTTTTCAAGAGATGATTCCGTGACCCGAAAACTCCCCGGAACCCTGGTGATGGAATCGTAGATCTCCGCCCAGTCGGAATCAACCAACACGGCAAGGTGAACACGGTTTTCCTGAAAGCACCGAATCTGATCTTTCCCGGCTAATGCCGCATTGGTGAAGACCTCGAGAAATTCATACCCGATCTCTCTTGCCTCCTGAATGAACCCGAAACGTAAGTGGAGATAAACACAATATATATGATTCCGGCAAGGAATGTATTCCGAATAGAATATATCCCCCCCATCGTACAATAGTCCTTGGAATTCATCCCGATATGTGATAAAAAAGCAATAGACAAGGTTCATTTTACGGAGTTTCCGATGCCGTTGCGCCCGCTGGAAAAACAGTTCGAGCTGAAAAAAGTTGAGGAGATCCGAAAACTGGCGGAAGAGTTCCATCAGCTCCGTGAACGGATGAAAGGAGAATCAGCCGGATACATGATTTCCGGGATTCACCGCTGTCTGGAAACGGGCATCCTCTTGGGGGCATTGAGTATCTCCCTCTCCCTCCTCGACATGTTTGTTCACGACATGGTCATCCTCTATGAGAAAGAGAAGGACCGGGACGGAAACCACAGCAAGGACGCATTGCCCCCCCTCAAGACCGGTCATCCAAGACTCCCCTTTGAAGAGGAGATCGCCGGATTTATGGAGAACCGATGGATCGACCCGCAGGACGGCCGGACCCTTCTGAAGATGTACAGGAAAATCGGGATCCCCCTTCATCACGTGCTGTCACGACGCATCGGCCCATTTTCCAAGATGATGATTATGGGGGAAGATCGTCTTCTCGATCGTTTTCTGACGCGCAGCTTCGGAGATATCCACCACATCGAGGAGATGATCGAAGACAATGCGACGGAATGTATGAAAGTGATCGTCTCTTTCCTGAGAAAATATCATATCCAGGAACCGGTCATGAGCCTGCAGGAGTCCGGAAACCTGCACGACGATCTCCGGGAACTCGATTCTTAGTGGTCCTGTTCGTAAATACTGTGACGCACCGAGAGGGTTGCAGGGCGGTCTCATCAAGGCGCGCGATTGAGGCGTACCCCTTGTGGTACGGCGCAGGGAGCGCAACGCAGAGGAGGCCGCTCTGCGGCACTCAAATGCCACCGTATTTACGAACAGGACCACTTAGGCTGCCCCATCCGTACCTATCCGGTGCGCCATCACATACCTATAATTCCAGACGTTTCACCGCCTTGCCCCCCAGGAAGAAAAGAATCCCTGCATAGAGGAGTAATATGAGAAGAGAGATCCGGGGGACTCCGTTTCCGGCGACAATGCTTCGAAGGGAAAGCGCCGCATGGGTCAGGGGATAGATCATGACGAGGCTGGAAAAGGGTTCGGGCAAGCGGTCGGGAGGGAAAAAGGTCCCCGAAAGAAAGGCCATGGGAAGGATCACGAAATTGGTAAAGTTGGTCATATCCTCGTGGGAGCGGGCCAGCATGGCCGCCAGGACCCCGAGGGACGCGAAGACAAAACAGGTCAAAAACAGGATCAGGAAAAAGGTGGGCGTGTAGACAATCTTTACATGAAGATAGAGACTGATGCCGATGAGCAACCCTGCGGAAAAAAGCCCCTTGAAACATCCCGCCAGCGCACGACCGAAGGCAATCGACCAAGGACCTACCGGAGAGACAAGGATCTCCTCGATGGTCCGGTAGTAAAGTTTGCTGATATTGAGCGTGATGGCCACACCGGAGAAGCTGTTGTTCATCGCGGAAAGTGCAATGATTCCCGGAAGGACAAAGATGAGGTAATCGAGGCCCTGGACATGCATTCCCCGCCCCAGTCCCCACCCGAAGGTCACCAGATAGAGCGCCGGCATGACCAGACTTCCGGCGAAAAATTTTATGAATTTTTTCCGGATGGAGAGCATCTCCCGCCAGAAGATCGTATAGAATCCGGGCACGCGGATCATCCCATCCTCCTGCCCGCAGAGAACTCCAAAAATGATCCCGACGGATTGCTCCTCCAGAAAAATACAGCGCAACATTTGATGGTGTCGTAAAAAGTCACGAAGCCCTTCGACAAGCCCAGGACGAACGGTGTAAGTGATTGATATTCCGTTCGTGGTGAGCTTGTCGAACCATGAACGAAATCCGGAAAACGACTTTTTACGACTTCATCACATTTAGTCAAGAATCTTTTCCCCCGTAAGGTTTAAAAAAACATCTTCCAGATTGGTATGGCGGATCGTGACATCGATCCGCAACCGACCGGCATAGGCGACGGCCTCCTCCCGGGTCCGGCAGAAATGGATTTCGCAGCCGTTTTTATTGTTGCATTCCACGACATAGGCCCCGACCTTCTCCTTCAGCCGGCCCGGAGAATCGAGGGCGATCATCTTTCCTTTCCGCAGGATCCCGACCCGTTCACAGAGGGCTTCGGCCTCTTCAATGTAGTGCGTGGTGAGAAGGACGGTGATCCCCCGGCTCTTCAGCTCCTCGATGAGCCCCCAGATCTTCCGCCGGATCTGCGGATCGAGTCCAACCGTCGGCTCATCCAGAAAGAGAACACGGGGATCATGCATCAAGGCCCGTGCAATCAGGAGGCGCCGCTTCATCCCGCCGGAGAAGTGATCGACCTGTACTTTCGCTTTTGCCTCCAGATCGGAAAAATTCAACAACTCGGAGATCCGCCGCCGCCGTTCACGGCGTGGCATTTGATGAAGTCTCCCGTGGTATTCAAGATTCTCTTCCGCCGTCAATTCAATCTCCAGGTTCAACCCCTGCGGGGCCACTCCGATCAACCGCTTCACCCCGATCGGCTCTTGTGCGACGTCAAGGCCATCGATCACGGCCCGGCCTTCGGTAATCTTCGCAAGGGTCGTCAACATTCGAATCGTTGTCGTTTTCCCGGCTCCGTTCGGCCCGAGAAGACCGAAGATTTCCCCTTTCGGAACGGAGAGGTTCAGCCGGTCTACGGCAGTCAGACGTCCAAAACATTTCGTGAGATTCTCAGTCCGGATCATTGAACAATTCAGGGTTGGTGAATGGCAGAAAAGTCATGAGATGATAACAACCGGCGGAAAAGGTGTCAAGAAAAACGACTGCAATTGCCCCGAACAGGGGGATATGCTATATTGAGGACACAAGAGAGGGAAGAATGAAGGCGGTATCGGTAAACTTCCGGCCACGAAGAACACGAATAGACACCAATCATGTAATATTCCGGTTCGTGCATTATTTGTAAGATTCGCGGCAAAAGAGTTCCAAAGAAAGGAAACAGATGAAATACAATGAAACCTTGCAGAAAGTAATAGAATTTCACGGCCATATCTGTCCCGGTCTTGCGTACGGGTATCGAACCGCCGCTGCAGCCCTTGCACACTTGGGGAAGCGGGCCGTGGACGAAGAGATCGTCGCCGTGGTGGAGAACAATTCCTGTGCTGTAGATGCTATACAGGTGATGACGGGCTGTACCTTTGGCAAAGGGAACCTGATCTTTAACGACTACGGCAAACAGGTCTATACCTTCTTCAGCCGGGCCACCGGGGAAGGGTTCCGGGTTTCCGTTCATTTCGAGCGGCAGGAGTCTCCGGAAGAGAAAAAGGTATGGGAACAATCCCGCCGTGAAGAAAAAAACCCCGAAACGGACGAAACAGTCCGGGACATAAAAACCCGAAAAGTAGAGGCCATTCTGTCGGCCGATGAAGCGGACGTCCTGACGGTACAGGCCGTCACGCTCCCACTCCCGCCCCGGGCACAAATCTATCCGACTCTTCGATGCGACAAGTGCGGAGAGAAAACCATGGAACCCCGGATCATGGAAAAAGGGGGAATGCATCTCTGCATCCCCTGCGCTGAGGCGGAAAAGAAGAAATAGAGCCTTCCCCTGCGGGATGAGTTGAAAAAATCGGAAAGTGCGTTATAGTTCCATACAGGGCAACATAACCTTGAACCCCGACCGAGATTGCAAGGAGGTGTCCCATGTTGGAACGCATCAAGCAAAGTCTGGATGAGGCCTATCAAGGGATCCGGAAAAGAACGTCCAAGATTACCTTGCGGGCGGAAGAGAAGGCCAAGCTCACCCGAATCAGCATGCAGGTGAAATCTCTGCAAAAAGAGTTGGACGGGATCTTAAGACGGCTCGGAAACCGCATCTACAATTTCCGGGAGGAACGGCGGGAAGGCGATCTCCTCCAGGACGCCATCATCCAGGAGATTCTCAAGGAGGCTGACCGGGTCCACGGTGACATGCTGCAATGCCGGATGGAAATGGACAAAATTCGTGAGGATTTTGAATCCAGAATCCAGGCCGTCACGCCCATCAAAACGAAGGAAGGGGAAGCAAAAGAGGCGGAAAAGACCGTCGAGGCCGGACGGAAATAACTCCTCTCCCGGACGACAGGGGAAAGAGCTGCATCCGTAGCGGAAGGGCTCTCAGAATCCTGCCCGCAAATGCTGTGGTGGCACACCGATGGATGCAGAGGACAGGACTGGATACTCCGGTAAATTCTGAAAGGCGGACCTCATGCATCGTTACAGGGACGGGGGAGTGTTGTTTTTGCGTCTCGGTTTGGGGATCGCCTTTCTCTTTCACGGCATCCCGAAAATCACCGGAGGGCCGGAGAAGTGGGCCGAACTGGGCAGCGCCATGGGATCAATGGGGATCACTCTCTATCCCGTTCTCTGGGGCTTCTTAGCTGCCCTTTCCGAAACCGTGGGGGGAATGCTTCTCATTCTGGGTCTCTACTTCCGGACGGCCTGCCTCTTCCTGGCCATGACCATGGCCGTGGCCCTGCAGATGCATATCCGAAAAGGGGATCCCTTTGCCGTCTACTCCCATGCACTGGAAGATGGAATTGTTTTTCTGGCCCTGTTGTTGATCGGACCGGGGAAATATGTTCTGAAGAAATGACTCCAGGCCCCGCCATGCAGGGTGAACTCATTGCATAAGATAGAAGATCCCGTTAAAGGCTTCTCCCTTGACCAGCTGAAAAACCTTTCGTAACGTCCCTTTGGCCACATAGTCCAGCCAGGAGGGACCGGCCTTTCTTTCATAAATTAACCGCGGCTTCCCCCGGATACCGGACATCCCGGCCAGAAGATCGACCGCATCCTGGAAGGACCCGAGCTTGTCAACAAGCCCAAGGCCCAGGGCCTGCCGGCCGGAGAAGATACTGCCGTCGGCAATTTTTTTCACCTTTGCAACATCCATCTTGCGACCGCTGGCTACATCCTCGACAAACTGCATATAAATATCATTGATCACACCCTGGATTAACCGATGCTCCCGTTCGGTCATCGGGCGTGTCATATTACCGATATCCTTGAATTCCCCGCTTTTAATCACATAACTGTCGATCCCGATCTTGTCGAGGAGTTCCCGGATGTTCGTCATCTCCATGATCACACCGATACTGCCGGTCAGACTGCCCGGGTTCGCAACAATCCGATCCGCAGCGGATGCCACATAGTAGGCCCCCGAAGCCGCCACATTCCCGAAGGAGGCAACAACCTTCTTTTTGCCTTCCTTGTGGATCTTCCGAATCTCGTCATAGATCTCCTGGGACGGCGCCACAGCGCCGCCGGGGCTGTCAATCCGGAGGAGGATCCCCTTCACGTTCCGGTCATCCACGTAACGATTCAGCGTTTTCAGGATATGTTCGGAGTTCAGGATCACCCCTTTGATTTCCACAACACCGATCTTGTCCCCCCCCAGGGAGACGGAGCTTTCCCGATCACGGCCGAAGAATGAAGTCAGCAGATATACCGACAGAAAGGCAAAGAGAGCGAGACCGGTGAGAAATACGATAAACCTTGCAGGAGAGGAAGTTCGCAAATCAGGCATCGTTGCACCTCCTTTCAAAGAGACGCAATCGCTTCAGAATATTCCCAACAGAGGATGGGGGAGATGCTCAGGGAGCCGGGGGTGGATCCCTGAGCCACGGTTCTTGATTCCATATTATGCAGATCCGTCAGGGTCCGTTCCTTCCGGCTCCGGATCGGATGTTTCATCGGCCGCAGGGGTCTCCTCGACAACGGGAGCGCCCGGCTGACCGGCAATCAGATCACCCATTTTCGTCCGCATCGATTCCTGCTCACTCAAATATTGATTCAGGTCCGCTTCTTCCAGACCTTCAAGATACTTCTTAATGGAGAGACCGATCTTTCGCTCTTCCTGATCGATCTTGGAGATTACGGCCTTGACCTCACTATTGATGGCCAGCACATCTTCGATCTTCACGGAGGGATCCAGGGAAACCTCCGTCACATGAATCAAACCTTCAATCCCGTTTTCCAGAGCAACAAAGACGCCGAAATCCGTGATTTTGACCACCCGGCCGGTCACCACCGATCCCACTGGAAACTTTTCATGGATCCCGATCCAGGGATCTTCGTTCAACTGTTTCAGCCCCAGGGAGAGACGCTCTTTCCGTTTGTCGACATGAAGAACCACGGC
Organism: Deltaproteobacteria bacterium; assembly: GCA_013151235.1. Taxonomy (NCBI): domain Bacteria; kingdom Pseudomonadati; phylum Myxococcota; class Myxococcia; species Deltaproteobacteria bacterium. The sequence goes on from JAADIO010000005.1 coordinate 113,764, forward strand.
TTCCACTTCGTCCCCTTTTTTGAGGATTTCCGACGGATGTTTTATCCGGCGTGTCCACGACATATCCGAGATATGAACCAGACCGTCGATCCCCTCTTCCAGACCGATGAAGGCGCCGAAGTCGGTCAGGTTCCTGACCACGCCCTTGATCCGGCTCCCGACGGGGTAGGTCTGCTCGACCAGATCCCAGGGGTTCGATTCCACCTGTTTCATTCCGAGGGAGATCCGCTTGTTGGAGACATCAAGGTTCAGGACGACCGCTTCAATGATATCGCCCACCGATACAATCTTGGCCGGATTCCGGACCTTCTGGGTCCAGGACATCTCCGACACATGAACCAAGCCTTCCACCCCTTCTTCCAGTTCCACGAAGGCACCGTAATCGGTGAGACTCACGACCTTCCCTTGCACGCGGCTGCTGACGGGATATTTTTCTTCCGCCTTGTTCCAGGGGTTTTCCGTCTTCTGCTTATAGCCCAGTGAAACCCGTTCCCGTTCCCGGTCGAATTTCAGGACCACGACCTCCACCTCATCCCCGAAGGAAAAAAGCTCCGAGGGATGATGGACACGTCCCCAGGACATATCGGTGATATGGAGCAGGCCGTCGATGCCGCCGAGATCGATAAAGGCACCGTACTCGGTAATATTCTTGACGATCCCCTTGAGGATCTTTCCTTCCTCCAGGTTCTGCAGGGTTTCCGCTTTCAGGAGTTTCCGCTCCTCTTCAAGAAGAATCCGCCGGGAAAGGACGATATTCCCCCGCTTCTGATTCATCTTGATGATCATCATCTCCAGCTTCTTCCCGATATACTTGTCGAGATTCCGTACCGGATGGATATCCACCTGGGAACCGGGAAGAAAGGCGCGGATTCCGATATCCACGGAGAGACCGCCCTTGATCCGGGAAACCACCACCCCTTCCACACTTCGTTCTTCCGCATAGGCCTTGGAAATCTCCTCCCAAACCCGGATACGGTCGGCCTTCTCCTTCGACAGGACCACCTGGCCTTCGCTGTCTTCCACCTGTTCCAGGAGCACTTCCACCTCGTCTCCGGCCTGGATATTCAAATCTCCTTGGGTCCTGAATTCCTCCACAGGAATGACGCCCTCGGATTTAAAGCCGACATCAACGACGACAAAATCCTTCGTCACCTTAAGGACCTTCCCCTTGATCACGGATCCTTCCTTGGCATTCTGGAAGGTCTCATCATAGAGCTGAGACATGGCTTCATGACTCAGCATCTCATCGTCCTGTACCTCCTCCGGCACATTCTGATTTTCCATGACCTCCTTCGTTTCCACCTGTTCTTCGTTCTGTTCATTCATAATCAATCCAGACCTCCTGAGTTTTTTTCGGATCCCGGCAGGCCTCCCGCTCGGGATTCACCGTCCGCGCAGTGCCGTCCGGTGCTGAACTTTGCAAGAATAGAATGATTGCGGCTGATTTGTCAATCTTTAATTTGGCCTTCTCCATCCGATAGATCATGGAGTTTGTCAACAACTTCCCGGATGATCCATTCCGGCGTCGAGGCGCCTGCCGTAATTCCGACCTTCTCCACCCCTGCGAGCCAGGCCGGATCCACCTCCTTCACCGTCTCCAGATGAAGCGTTCGTGTTCCCGTCTCCCGGCAGAGTTCGGCCAGACGTGTCGTATTTCCGCTGTTCCGCCCTCCCACAACCAGCATCAGGTCGACCTTTCGGGCAATGGACTGGGCCTCTTCCTGCCGGACCCGGGTGGCATCACAAATGGTATTGAAAACCTTGACCTCTCCGGCAATCTCCAGGCATCGGCCGACCACGCGCTGGAACCGCTCGAGGGGAATCGTCGTCTGGGCAATCACACCGATTCGGCGGACCTTCCCCAGTCCCCGAAGGTCCTCTGCATCCACCGTCACAGAGGCCCGCTCCCCGGCATAGGCCATGATTCCCTGGACTTCGGGGTGATTCCGGTCGCCCACGATGACCACCCGGTAGCCTTCCTTGCGCAGCAGGCTTGCATAATCCTGAGCATTCTTGACGAAGGGACAAGTGGCATCGACCAGACGGACCCCGGCCCCTTCCGCCTCTTCATACACGGAGGGAGGGACACCATGGGAACGAATGATCAGGGTCTCCCCCTGAAATTCCTTCACTCCTTCCACGGGATGGACCCCCATCTCCTCCAGACGGGCCACTACCTGGGGATTGTGAATCAGCGGACCGATCGTCCCCACCTCCCCATCGTTTTCCCGGGCCGTATCATAGGTCATTTTGATGGCGCGTTTGACCCCGAAACAGAATCCGGCCTGCGCCGCAAGAAGGATCTCCATTATCCGCCCTCCGCCCCCTTTTTCCGGACGACCATCAATATCTGGTTGACCACTTCGTTAAGGGTCATGGAGGTGGTGTCGATCTCCAGTGCATCCTTCGCCTTTCGTAAAGGAGCCAGTTCACGGTCTCGGTCGTGGGCATCCCTGCGGGCGAGATCCTGCTGAATCACATTACAATCGACCTGCTCGCCCCGCAGCTTGAGTTCTTCGGTCCGGCGACGGGCCCGCTCTTGCAGGGAGGCGGTGAGAAAGATCTTGACCTCGGCATCCGGAAAGACCACCGTCCCCATGTCCCGCCCCTCCAGGACGGTTTTTCCTTCCGACCCCAGAGCCCGCTGAAGGGTGGAGAGCCATGTACGCACGGAACCGATCGCGGAGATATCGGAGGCAACCATCCCCATCTCCGCCGTCCGGATCCGGTCGGTCAGGTCACGACCGTTTACGATAAGAGCCGTCCGGCCGTCCCGCTCTTCAAAAGAAAGCCGCGCCGTCTCCAGAAGGGCCGTCAGTTCCGGTCCTTCCCGGAAGGGAACCTTCTGTTCCCGGGCCAGCCAGCCGATCCCCCGGTACATCGCTCCCGTATCAATATAGCGATATCCGAGCCGTTCCGACACGGTCCGGGCCACCGTACTCTTTCCCGAACCGGACGGACCGTCAATCGTCACAATCGGTCCTTTTTTCATCCCTGCTCCCGACTGACGGATTGCAGCATCTTCCAGAACCCGGGGAAAGACGTCTGAATGCAGGAGACATCTTCGATCGTTGTTCCCCGGTCACACCGCAGTCCCGCCACGGCCATGGCCATGGCCACCCTGTGATCACCGAAACTGCTGCAAAGCCCCCCCCGTAATGTGTCCCGCCCCCGGACGGCAAGGCCATCATCATATTCTTCCACCTCCGCTCCGATGGTGCGAAGGTTCTCGACCATCGCATGAATCCGGTCGGTCTCTTTCACCCGCAGTTCGGCGGCGCCGGTAATCTTCGTCTCCCCCCGGGCAAAGGCCGCAGCAACACAGAGGATGGGGAACTCATCAATCGTGGAGGGAATCTCTTCCGGCCGGACGGTCGTCCCTTCAAGGTCCGCATCTTCCACGTACAGATCGGCGATCGGTTCTTCTCCCCCCGCCTTCTCTTCGACCCGGATCCGCGCGCCCATCCGCTTAAGGATCTTCAACAAACCCACGCGGGTCGGATTGATCCCCACATCACGCAGGACAATCTGCGACCCTCCGATCAGGGAGGCGGCTACCAGGAAAAAAGCCGCCGAAGAAAAATCGGAAGGAACATCAACCGTACAAGCGGAAAGCATCCCCCCCCCTGCACCGACACCGTCGTCCCCTCCCGTTCCACGGCATAACCGAACTGTCGCAGCATCCGCTCCGTGTGATCCCTCGACAAGGTCGGTTCGGTAACCGACGTCCGGCCCGAGGCACTGAGCCCGGCAAAGAGAAGGGACGATTTCACCTGGGCGCTGGAAACGGGCGAGACATACTCCATGCCCTGTAGCCCTCCACCGCGAACGGCCAGCGGAGCCAGGCGGGCCTCCTCCCTTCCAAGGATGGAGGCGCCCATCATCCGGAGTGGACGGGTGACCCGCCCCATGGGACGCCGACAGAGATATTCATCCCCCGTCAGGACGGCAAAAAAATCCCGTCCCGCGAGCAAGCCGACTAAAAGACGCATCCCCGTTCCGGAGTTGCCCATATCGAGAACCCCTTCCGGTTCCTGCAACCCGGAAAGACCCTTACCCCGAAGGATGATCCGTTCCCCTTCGTCCCGGATGGCGACACCCATTTTCCGGAAGGCCCGCAGGGTATTCAGGGAATCCTCTCCCCGAAGCAACCCCCGGATTTCCGTCTCCCCTTCCGCGATCGACCCTAAGATGACGGCCCGGTGAGAGATCGATTTATCTCCCGGCACCCGGAGTTCTCCCTTTAATGAACCCGATTTTTTTACGACCTGTCGTTTCATATCAGAGTTTCTTTCGAAGGTTCTTTGCTTCCTGAAAGGTCCGGCTCAACGTTTCAAAATGGTCCCCCCGGATCTGCAACTTGATCTTTTCCAGCACCGCCTCGTACTGTTCGATCATTTCCACGATTTTCTTCCGGTTCATCCGGCAGATGTCCCGCCACATCTCCGGATGACTCGCCGCAATGCGGGTCATATCCCGAAAACCGCCTGCCGCATAATCGGTAATATCGGGATAGTCCTCCGTCATTTCCATCAATGTCCCGGCCAGGGCATAGGCAACCATATGAGGCAGATGGCTCACCGCGGCAAGAATCGTATCGTGTGCGTCGGCCTCCATCTCAACCACAAGGGAGCCGACCGATTCCCACATTGCATGGACCCGGGCCAACGCCTCGGAATCCGTCCGCCGGGTCGGCGTCAGGATGGTCCGGCGATGCAGAAAGAGGTCCTCCCGTGCAGCGGAAGCCCCCGACGCTTCACTCCCGGCAATGGGGTGTCCCCCCACGAAACACACACCCGCCGGAAGGCCGGACTCCAGTTCCTTCACCAGCTCTTCTTTCACACTCCCCACATCGGTCAGGAGGGTCCCCTCCTCTAACAGGGGGGCGATTTCCTTCCCGATCGTCACGATACCCTGGACCGGTGTGGCCAGCACAACAAGATCCGCGCCGGGCAGGGCTTTTCCAGGATCATGAAAGTATACATCGACAGCGCCCCGTTCCCGGGCCTGCTCCAGGTTCTCCCGGCCTCGTCCGACACCGACGACCTTACCGAAGATCCCTTTCGCTTTCCCGGCCAGGCCGAGGGACCCTCCGATCAGGCCGACGCCGATGATCACCACTTTTTCAAACCAACACTTTTGCATCATCAAGGCTCCATGCCGGCACGCTTTTCAAATTTCTATGGCTACGGGGTCCTGTTCATCCGGCGGAAAGGACCTTCGTCAAGGCGGTCACCAGTCGTTGATTCTCTTCCGGAAGGCCGATGGTGATCCGCAGGTATCCTCCCCCCATGGGACGAACAATCACCCCTTCCCGCAGCAACGCCTCATGCAAACCCCTTCCATCCCGTCCGGTGTCAATCCAGATGAAATTGGCCTCCGTCGGTGTAAAAGCAAGGCCGAGGCCCTTGAGTGCCCGGTAGAGAAAGTTCCTTCCTTCACGGTTGACGGCAAGGCTTTTGCCCACATGCGAATCATCTCCCAGCGCGGCGAGGGCCGCCGCCTGCGCCAGCGACCCCGTATTGAAAGGCTCCCGCACCCGGTTTAAGGCATCGATGATTTCCGGATGGGCAAATCCGTAACCGATCCGGAGCCCGGCCAGACCGTAGATCTTGGAAAAGGTCCGAAGGACCATGACATTCCGTCCCGCCTTCAAAAACTCCAGACCGTCGGGGTAATCGGGCGACTCCACGTATTCGAAGTAGGCCTCATCCATGACAACCAGTGTCTCCGCAGGGATCGCGGCAAAAAAACGGTCGAGGGCCTCCCGGGTGACGATCGTCCCCGTCGGGTTGTTGGGATTGGCGATAAAAACGCAGAGGGTCCGCTCATCCACCCGCTCCGCAAGGGCATCGAGATCATAGGTCTCCGCCTTCATCGGAGCGGCACGGTACTCCCCTCCCACCGCCTGCGTCACCAAGGGATAGACGACAAAGGACTTTTCCGAGGAGACGGTATTCATCCCCGGTTGGTAGAAGGTCCTGACGATCAGTTCCAGCAGCTCATTCGACCCGTTACCGAGAATGATCTCCTGCGGCGTCACGTCAAACCGTTCGGCCAGGGTCCCTTTCAGATAATAGCCGTTTCCGTCGGGATAACGATGAAGATCATGCAGATGCCTCGACACGGCGTCGAGGGCTTTCGGTGAAGGGCCGAGAGGGTTTTCATTGGAGGCAAGCTTGACGGTCTTTTTCAGTCCGAGTTCCCGTTCTACCTCGTCGATCGGTTTCCCCGGCACGTAGGGAGTCAGCTTGCGGATATGCTCCGGCACGCGGGTCATCCCGTCTCCCCCCTACGCCCGGGCCCGGGGATAGGAACCAAGGACCTTCAGGAAGAAGGCGTCCTTTCCCAGCCGGTCCAGGGCTTTGCGTATCGGCGGGTCCTGCTCGTGACCTTCCAGATCGACGAAAAAGACATACTCCCAGGCCTTCTGGCCCGAAGGACGGGATTCAATCTTGGTCAGGTTGATCCCCTCCTCGGCAAAGGGCTGCAGGAACCGGAACAGGGCGCCCGGCTCATTCCTGAAGGCAAACACGACCGAAGTCTTGTCATCACCGGTCGGCTGCGCCGGCTCTTTTGCAATCGTCAGGAAACGGGTAACGTTGTCGGTATTGTCTTCTATCCTTTTCTCGATCACTTTCAATCCATAGTGCCGGGCCGCGGCATCGCCGGCAATGGCGGCCGCCTCGGGATCTTCCGAGGCCCGCTGTGCCGCTCCGGCCGTACTCTCCATATCGATGATCGGCAGATGGGGGATATGCTGCTCGATCCAACGGCGGCACTGGGCCGTCGGTTGCGGAAACGAGTAGACCTTGCGGACCTTCTCCATCTCCCCGGAAAGGCTGAGGAGAGAATGAGAGATCGGAAGCAGGATCTCGGAGGTGATCTTGAGTTCAGACCTCATGAAGTTATCCAGGGCATTGTTGACCACCCCTTCGATCGAGTTTTCAATGGGAACCACACCATAGTGTACACGACCCCGTTCCACCTCATCGAAGACCTCGCTGAAACTGCGCACCGGGATCAGGCAGGCGGAACTCCCGTAATTTTTCAGACAAGCCAGATGAGAGAAGGTCCCTTCCGGACCGAGATAGGCCACCTTGACCGGTTCCTCGAGCGCCAGGGATGCGGACATGATCTCCCGGTAGATTGCCTCCAGAGCCTCGTTCGACAACGGCCCGGGATTCAACTTCCCGATTCGCTCCAGGACCGCCTTCTCGCGGGAAGGAGCATGAAAATTCCGGTTCTCCCGGCTCTTCAACTCCCCGATCCGCCGGGCAATCGAAGCCCGTTCGTTCAGCCCTTTGAGGAGGGCCTCATCGATGGAATCGATTTTCCTGCGAAGGTCTTCCAATGAAGTCATTGCGAAACAGTTTTCCTTTCCTGGGGCCGCACCAGAAAATCGGGTTCAGGAATTTGCAGTTTAACGGACTCTCCCGAACGAATCAATCAATTTCTGAAACAGGAGCAGAACTGCGGGAAGGGGCGGCGGGCCTTCTATTCGGGCGGACGCACGGTCAGGACCGGACAGGAGGCGCTTCGAACCAGTTTCTCCGTTGTACTCCCGAGCAGAAAACGGGAGAGTCCTTTGCGGCCATGGGTCCCCACCACGACAAGATCGACATGCTCCTCACGAATCACCTCAAGCAGTTCATGAATCACATCGCCGATCTTCATAATTTTCTTGACGGAAACACCCTGGTTGATTATTTCAGCCGCATGTTGATCCAACGCCTTGGTCACCTGTTCCCGGATCAGCTCCTCCATCTGTGTCGCGGCATGGACCTCGCTGTAGGCATCATACATTTCATACCGGATATCGACGATGGAAACGAGAACGACCTCCGCCTGAAGTGCCCGGCAAAGATTCACGGCATACTCAAGGGCATAATGAGAATATTCGGAACCATCCGTGGGAATCAGGATTCTTTTGATAAAGGACATGGCTGCACCTCCCTCTCTAATTTACCGGACCGACGGCTTATTCCCCGCCGCATTCTCCTTCGTCCCCCCGGATCTTATCCAGGGCATGCGGAAGGGCGGGAAGGAGAACGGCAAGGTTTTCCCTGACCCCCCGGGGACTGCCGGGAAGATTCACGATCAACGTTTCCTTCCGGATCCCGCAGACGGCCCTCGAAATCATGGCATGGGGGGTCTTCTTCAGGGAGGCCGCCCGCATCGCTTCGGCCATCCCCGGCAGTTTCCGGTCGAGGACCCGCAGGGTTGCATCCGGTGTCACATCCCGGGGAGAAACGCCGGTTCCTCCCGTGGTCAGAATCAGATCGACTTCTCTACTGTCCGACAACCGACGCAGAACCGCCTCAATCTCCGGCTGTTCATCGGGAAGAATCTCCTGGAACACCACCTTCGCGGAAAGGGAAAGAATCATCTCCCGCAGAACCCCGCCGCTGACATCCTCCCGTTCCCCCCGGGCCCCCTTGTCACTCAACGTCAGCAGAGCCACCCGGTAGAACCTGTTTCGTTCCTGCCCTTTTTCCACCACTTCAGCGGTCCTCCCCCGACTCCAGCACCGTAAGGAGATCTCCCGGCCGGACCACACCCCCGCGTAAGACCCGCACAAAAATCCCCTCCTTCGGCATCACGCAATCACCGGCCTGACGGTAGACGGCACAGCGACTGCCGTGGCACTCCTTCCCGATCTGCGTCACCTCGATTTCAATCTCTTCCCCGATCGAAAGTTGTGTCCCCACCGGGAGACTCAGCAAGTCCATCCCCTCGGTCGTCAAATTCTCCGCAAAATCTCCGGGACCGACATCAAGTCCTTTCTCCTGCATTCCGGCGATACTCTCAATGGCCAGCAGGGAGATCTGCCGGTGCCACTTCCCGGCATGGGCATCCGATTCGATCCCGTAACCCGCTCTCACCTCGGCCGAGGGAACGCTCTTTTTCTTCTCTCCCTTTTCGGCGCTGACATTGACGGAAACAATTCGTCCCAACTCTCTTTTCTCCTTCAGAGATCCAACGTCAAAAAAGGGCCCGGCAAACGGATGAGAGTCTCTCAAGATAAAACTTGGAAAGTACCGCGTTTGTCGGCGGTCCGCACGAGCGACTGGTTGGACCGTCCAGCTGCTTACACCGTTGCTTCCGCATGCAACTTCAAACCAAGCGCTTTCAATACCTTAAGGATCGTATCAAAATTAGGGGTTCTTTCACCGGAGAGCGCCTTGTAAAGACTTTCACGCGACAGGCCGGCATCACGAGCCACTTGCGACATACCTTTGGCACGGGCAATATCACCTAAGGCTTTAGCAATGAATGCAGCATCACCATTTGCCTCTTCAAGACAAGCCTCAAAATAGGTGGCCATCTCTTCCGGAGTACGAAGATACTCGGCGACATCGTATCGGGTAGTGATGGTTTTCGCCATGATATACTCCTATAAATTTTGCGCCAGGCGCAAGGCAGTCCTGATATCTTCGGCCTGGCTGTTTTTGTCACCACCGGCCAGCAAAACAACCAAGGTCCTCCTGTGCTGTTTGTAATAAACCCGATAACCAAGTCCGTAGTCAATTTGCACCTCTGAGATGCCTGCACTGACAGGCCTGGCATCTCCTGGATTTTGGCTGCCGACCGTTTAACTCGCACCAGAATACGAGCACGGGCCCGAATGTCCCTTAAACCGTTGAACCATTTTGCAAAAACCTCCGTCTTGCGAATCTCAACCATGGCCACACTGTAGCCCAAAGGATACACAATGTCAATAGACAATTGTTAATACCATGGCAGGAGCTTGGGGTCATGCCCTCGAGAGCAGTCCTCTTGGGATCTTTAATCTTTTGGGGTCTTTAATTCTTGATGGTCTCGTAAAAAATCCAAGACCCTTTCATCTATAGCGCATGCGGAGGTGGCGGGATCACTATCCCTTGACCTGGCGACGGTGGTGGAACCTGCCCCGGAGGTGGCGGAGGCGTTGTTTGCCCATATCCAGGGTCAGATGGCGTACCCAGCAAAGGTGTTTTGTCTTGTGCGTTTGCTATGGCCATTCCTTCCACCAACAGTAATGTTAGTACTAGCGGAACTACGATCAGTCGAAAATTAGTCATTATAGTTCTCCTTTTGTTTTGTATTTTTTTATCTCTTTTTCCAATGCTCCAAGTCTGGCGCCCATAGCAACCAGCTCGTGCCAGACGAAATATCCAACAACGGAGATCAACACCCATGACAATATACCCGTGCCGCCTGGGCCAACTATGGGTGGCATTGGACCGACTAAAGCACATCCGGACAATGACACAATGACCGTCGTCACGCTGATGAGGAAAACTAGTCTTGGTACATGTTTCATGAAATCTTCCTCTTTTTATTTCTTACGTGTAACGATTGAAAACATCGGCGCTAGACAGCACAGCTGTTTGGCGTCCGGGTGCCTTGATTGGTGAGCCAATTAGTAACACTTATAAAAAATCGTTTTACACAATGACAAATAGGTCTGCTCGATACGGCGGCTGTAATGGCGGGAACGCAGGGCCTCCAATAACCCGGTCGAGACGTCTCGGCTTTTGGGGTCGTGGCCGCTGCATGGCAAAAACGCTAAGGGGGGAGGCACAAACGATCGGAGGAGAAATAGTATCCAACATTTTGCACCTATTTTTCAGGATGAATATACGTGATACTATATTTTGGACTTTCTTCTGTCAAGGCCTTTTTAGCGACATCCGCCGAGGGTAAACCCCGGCGCTGCAAGACTTTTGCTTTTGACCTTTCAAATTCCCCCATCCCCCCTTTAGCTAAAAAGGGGGAGCACAAGGCCGTGGTCCATCGCTCTTGATCCTTGTCTTTTCCCCGTGACACCCCGTGTCCCCCGTGGTTAAATGCTTCCGACTTTGATCTTGCCCTTGCCTAAGCTCGATGATCTCCGCTTCACCTGTCTCCTGCAAAACCGGGGGAAGTCCCGGTGCGGAAGCCCGGTGTCAGAGCAGTTGAGGATTCCGGAAGGTCCCCTGAATCCGGAAGGAATAATAACCCTTCGAATCCGGCGTTTTGTGAAAGAACCGAGCCACCCCCTTCAGGTTGATCGGATCATCCGCCTGCGCCTTGAGATGTGCCGTCAGGTTGAGTGGGCTCTCCCGTATATCCCGTGCATCAAGTCGGACTTCACCGTCGATTTCCGCCAGCAGGATGTCGCTGGCAACATGACATTTCCGAATCCTGAGAACCCCTTCCCTCAGGTCGGTCTTCACCTCGATGGCCTGGAAGTTGAAATCGGGAAGATCGAGCCCCTGAATCAGGATATTCCGGACACTCCCGTTCTTCAGGGATGCCGTAATTTTGCCCGTTGCCTTGAGATATCTCCCCTCCTCCGGCACCCGAATTGTCCCTTCACCGCTCAGTCGTCCATCAATTTTAAAGTCCCGCAGATAAAAGGGGGACAGCACATCCTCGATCCGGAGCTGCGCCACTTGGAGGAAATATTTCCCCGCCCCTGAAGAAAAGGGGCGCCGGATCCGGACGCTGCCGGAGAGTGTCCCGCCGTATCCTTTCCCCTGAAAATCCGCACGGACTCTGCCTCGGAACAGAGACCAGGGGGAGACCCGGAGGGAAAGCAAATTGCCCCGGTAGATCGGGATTTGTCCGTCCCCATTGGGCAGCAGAATCTCTACGGGCTGGAATGAACAACGCAGCGGCAGGTGAAAATCGAAGTGATCATAACGCATTGTGATCTTTCGCTCTTCACTGAAGCGGTGGATCAGGCTTTCAGCCAAGCGGCCGTAAGGAAAGAAGATCAGCAGCAGAAGGCAGAACAAAAACAGTCCGTAGAGAACGTACAGGATCGAAAAACCTCCGTGATTCCCTTTCATCGGTTCTCCCCGTGAATGAATAATTCTTGTCGAAAGCCTTTGTTTTTTGATAAGTTAAATGGTAACTACTCAGGTCACCTCTCTTTTTCCGTATGACTGCGTTGTTGCGGTGCTCAAATCCTCAACGTATGAAAAATACGCCGAAGGTGTCCGCGCTCCTCACGCCTTGTCCTGCAGGAAAATAGAAGCAACCTGAGCAGTTACGTTAAGTGAATTAACCTAACGAGGGAAGGAAAGCAATGTCAAGAAGAAAGTTGGCGCTGGAATGTTCGCTGGTTACGCTTTTTCTCTTTCTCTTTGTGGCAGCGCTCCATCTTCTGCCCCTGCCCTCCGGGCTTCTCCGTTTCGGGAATGCGCTACTCACCCCCGGCTGGATCCTCCTCCCCTGGATTCTGCTGACCCTTCACGGAGAACCGTTCGAAAATTTCGGATACCATCTTAACGATCTTCGCCGGTCGATCGGAACGGGACTGCTCGTATCGGTCCTGCTCCTAGTCCCCTATTTTCTTCTCTATCGATTCTGGATCGGCAAACCTTCCCTGCACTTCGGAAACGGACACGAGACGGCCCGCTGGCTGAAGATGTGCCTCTACCAGTTCACCGTCATAGCCCTGCCGGAAGAGTTCTATTTCCGGGGGTACCTCCAGACCCGCCTCAATCGGATTTGGGGTCGCCCCCATCACCTCTTCGGTGCCCCCTTCGGCCCGGGGCTGATCGTCACCTCCCTGATCTTCATGTTCTTTCATCTCCTCCTTGCCGTCAACCTCTGGAACGTGGGGATTTTCTTTTCCGCCCTCGTCTTCGGATGGCTCCGGGAAAAGACCGATTCCATCATCGCGCCGATCCTCTTCCATGCCCTTTCCAATATCGCCCTTTTTTCCTTTCAGGGGAGGTTCTAAAAGGAAGAATGAAAAGCGCCTCATTCAACTTTGAACCGGATCTCGCGCTCTCCTTCCAGGGGTTGACCCTCCTCGTCGGATCGAACAACCCCCGTCTCGTGAGGGAGATTGAAAGGGAACTTTCCTTTCTGACGACAACGGGTACCGGAGGGAGCGAAGTGCTCCGCTACTTCTTCCACGATCGGACCCTTCCGGTCCGGGACGATTTTTCTCCCCCCCCCGTCGAGCCAAAAGATCAGATGCAACTTTCTGAAAGGATAACCGGATTCTTTCCCCTCGATAAGCCCGGCGCGTGGGTGATAGCGGATCGGGGATACCGATGGGATGAGGCGGTCATCGCCTCCATCAATATCCTCTCCAATCTCGCCACCCTGGCGCTTGGAAGAAGCCGAGGCACCTTTACCTTCCACGGGGCCGCCCTCGTCCGGAACGACTCGGCGCTACTCCTGCCGGGAATGACCGGCTCCGGAAAAACGACGGTCAGTTTCGCCGCCACTCTCTCCGGCTGGACCTGCCTGACCGATGAATGGACCATCCTCCTCCCCGGTCCCCCTTTCAAACTTATGGGCTTTCCCCGCGGATTCCGGGTCTACGGGGAAATTGTCAAACGCTATCCGCAGATCTTCCGGAAAGAACGATTGGCCGGCAAATATGCCGCCTTCGAGGACCGCGGTTTTCTCATCCTCCAGGAGATCCGGGACCGGACCCCCTTCGACCGCTCCTATCCCATCGCAAAAATCGTCATCCTGGACCATCAGGCGGGAACGGATCAACCGGTGCTGACGCCCGCCGGCACGGGGGAGGCGACCTACGAACTCCTGACCTCACTCTTTGGAGCCAGCCGGAAGGAGGAAGGGATAAGTGCCACGGAGTACAACCGCCAGGGTTTCTCCATCGTCCGGAGCCTCATTGAATATGTACCGGTCTTCCGTCTCACCTGTAATATCTTCCGACACCTCCCTGAGATCCCCTCCCTTCTCGACACACTGGTCCCCGGCCCCTGATCTGCAGACGGAGGATTTTATTGACAGACTGCGGGAGCGTCGGTTAAACTATAATAAAGTCGTGTTTTTACAGGGATTTTTATTGATGGTGTCGTAAAAAGTCACGAAGCCCTTCGACAAGCTCAGGGCGAACGGTGTAAGTGATTGATATTCCGTTCGTGGTGAGCCTGTCG